>CALJEW010000022.1 GCA_938074585.1 uncultured Rhodospirillales bacterium
GGTCGGGGCGTTGATCTAGACGCGGTTTCAGAGCGCATCCGCGATGGCATAACTGGAGCCCGAACACCGGGTGATATCGGTTTTGCAACGTTACGCGGCGGCGCAGTTATTGGCGATCATACGGTAATATTTGCAGCAGATGGGGAGCGGATCGAGCTGACCCACAAAGCATCAGACCGCGCGATATATTCAGCTGGTGCTGTTCGGGCTGCAATCTGGAGCCAAAGCCAAGGCAATGGTTTCTTCGGAATGCCCGAAATGCTTGGCTTTAACTAGGGTTTCAGAACGAAGTTTAGAGAGCCCATGAAAAAAACCGATGTTTATGAGTTTTATACTTACCTAGCCGAAGGGCGGCCCAATCCAACTAGTGATTTGGAATGGACCTCAATCTTTACGCTGTTAGTCGCCGTTGTTTTATCAGCGCAAGCCACTGATGTCGGAGTAAACAAGGCGACGCATGAGCTTTTTAAAACCGTCGACACACCTGAAAAAATGGTAGCGCTGGGTGAAGGCGGACTCAAAACTTACATTAAAACTATTGGGCTTTTCAATGGCAAAGCCAAAAACGTCATTGCGCTAAGTCATTTGTTGATTAAAGACCATAACTCTGTAATCCCAAACGATCAAAAAGCCTTAGAAGCGTTACCCGGAGTAGGTCGCAAAACCGCAAATGTCGTCCGAAACATTGCCTTTGGAGAACCAACAATTGCAGTAGATACGCATATTTTCAGGGTCGGCAACAGAACCGGATTAGCACCCGGTAAGAACGTCGTCGAGGTGGAAAATAAACTGCTAAAAGTGACACCCAAAGATTTTGTACACTTCGCCCACCACTGGCTCATCCTCCATGGCCGCTACACCTGCAAAGCTAGAAAACCCGACTGCCCGGTTTGCGAAGTAGCGCATTTATGCAAGTTTAAAAATAAAACAACACTCTAGATGTTATGTTTCCCTAAAGAACACCCCGTTAGTTTAATTTAAGCCTGCTAATGAAGCGGTTTTAGGGTTCTAAAGGTAAATCGTCCCAAACAAGTCACACCAATATGCTTCGTCCATAAAGAGTTAGGTATTAAAAACGAGTGTGGAGTTTGATGCTTCGTTTGGGTTATCATTTTTTGTATAGGAGCGAGTTTCTCGCCCCACAAATAGCCTAATCACACCAAAAGTGTGAGAATGAGGCAGTTAATAAAAAAAAGGTGAATTACTGGGTAGCGCCCAGTAATGAAGACTTAGTTAGAAAGCGCCACAACCAACAACTTCCAAACTCAAAAAATACTCGTACTGCCCGCACTAGCCAACAATGCCGATTTGCCAGGGGACAAATTCATGAAGCCCTAGGTTTAGTACTTCGCTTTTGGTTTCTTTTCCAGAAGCTGTGTCAAGGAACAACTGAAAGATGGCCTCGCCCATTTCGTCTAGGGTGGCGGTGCCGTCAACGATTTCACCGCAATTAATGTCCATATCTTCGGTCATGCGGTCATACATGATGCTATTGGAGGCGAGTTTGAGCGATGGGGCTGGTTTTGCACCAAAGCAAGAACCGCGACCTGTTGTAAACGCGATCATGTTGGCTCCACCTGCGATTTGACCGGTGGCGGATACTGGATCGTAACCTGGTGTATCCATGAAGACGAAACCTTTGGTCTCAACCTTATGCGCGTATTCATAAACTTCCATCATCGGGCCGGTGCCACCTTTCATGGATGATCCCAACGACTTTTCGGTGATGTTAGCCAGTCCGCCTTTTTGGTTGCCAGGGCTGACTTTGCCGTTAATTTGAACATCACGACCAACGCAGTATTCTTCTTTCCACCAGCGCAGCCGCTCGACCAATTTTTTACCAATTTCAGGCGTTGCAGCGCGGCAGGTGAGGGTGTGCTCGACGCCGTAAACCTCTGGCGTTTCAGATAAAATGCCAGTGCCGCCGTGTGTCGCTAAAATGTCAACGGCGCGGCCCAAGGCTGGATTCGCTGTGATTGATGAAAAACTGTCTGAACCGCCACATTGAAGGCCAACCATAATATGACTGGCAGCGACCGTGGTCCGGACGCATTTATTGGCTTCGGGCAGCATATCTTCAACTTCTTTGATACCCTTCACAATAGAAGCCTGTGTGCCGCCTTCATCTTGCATAACCATTGTGCGCAAACGGGGGCCGGGGGTTAATTCTTGAGCGCCTAATAATCCGCCGATCTGGCAGCGCTCACAACCCAAACCAATAACGAGTGCGCTTGCGACGTTAGGGTGCGTTATATATCCGGCCAATGTCCGGTGCAATAAATCCATAGCTTCGCCGGTTTGTTCCATGCCACAGCCCAAATGGTGGCTGAAGGCTGCTACGCCATCAACGTTGGGGTAGGCGGCTAAGCGTTCTTCGGTGAAATAGTTAGCGATGGCTTGGACTACAGTTGCGGAGCAGTTAACCGTGGACATAATCGCGATGAAATTACGCGTTCCAGCCCGGCCATCTTCGCGCATATACCCTTGAAACGTTGCACGCTCAACTTCAGGGAGCATTTTGATGGGCTCATAATCGCGGCCAAAGCGGTAATCTTTTTGACCTTCATGGAATATTACGTTGTGGTTCTCTAACATCGTTCCGATTTCAATGTCAGAATCTGCATACCCAATAATCACGTTATATTTACGGACAGCATCGCCCTTTTTAATAGGCTGTGTTGCAATTTTGTAACCGGGCGTCACTGGGCATGTTGTAATAATGCCATCAACTACTTCTACCCCTGCCTGAATTGGCGCCCTTGCAATCACGACATTATCCGCAGAATGAAGCCGAACTACAGGCCCGGTAATTAATTTTTCAGACGTATCAAGCATTGGAGTCCCCGTAAATCTTGTGTCGATAAAGATCGCTAAAAATAAATATATTAACATAGGTAAGTTTGCGTGGTGAGGCAATAACCCCGCCACGGCCTTTTACTCACCGTCTTTTAAACAAACAAAGGTTTGTTTTATGCAACCTATATGGTGAAGCAAGCCATTTTAAGCATTTTTATAGTGCTTTCTATAAAAGTTGAATCCAAATGTTACAATTTGCTGAGTACGTCGAAATGGATAGTAAGGCTTCACAATTGTTGACTTGGCCGATAAAGCGGTTAAGGAAAGCTGAGAAGTCGTGCGTAGCACAGGCTTGACCCAGCTGAATAAGCGGATCACCGCTTTATGTGTTTGGCTCCGCTCGCAAACCGATTTTTCGCGCTAAAGAAATTAATTATTGTGATACAAATTTTCTAAATTTTTAAGCAAATGTAGGCCCCAAAGCATTTATAACCTACGAAACTTTATAAAACAATTTGTTACCTTTCTTTGTTAATCATTCCGCCTAAGTCACGACCACCAACCACATGCACGTGATAATGAAAAACATCTTGCCGGGCATGAATGCCATGGTTTGCTAATGTCCTGTAGCCAGTTTGAATCAATCCCTTGATTTTTGCGACCTCACCAATGGCCCGATTGAAATCTACAATCTCAATATCTGAAGCTGCTAATGAAAAATCAACCATAGATATATATTCACCTTTTGGAATCACCAAAACATGAACAGGTGTCATTGGATTAATGTCTTCAAAGGCCAGAGCATGGTCATTTTCAAAAACTTTTGTACACGGGATTTCACCGCGCAGGATTTTAGCAAAAATATTATCTATATCATAGATCATAGGGTTTTCTCAGTCCTCTTTTGGGCGATTAGCTTTTTCTTCTATGCCAGAAGTGTCGACCCGGGTTTGTAATTCAGCCCAAACCTCAACCGGTCTAATGCCTGCTTCAGCCCACAACACTAGCATATGGTATAATGCATCTGCGCTTTCACTGACCACATTACTTTTTTTTTCGTGTAAAGCTGCAATTATCACCTCAACCGCTTCTTCACCAAACTTTTTACATATCTTTCCGCGGCCTTTTTTAAACAGCTTAGCCGTATGGGACGTTTTAGGGTCACCGCCGCGCCGACTTTCAATAACCTCATAAAGTTGCTCTAAAACTTGTCCGTTTAGCTTATTCTCGCTCATCCTATTACCCTTCTGTTTCCTGGGCGTTCGGGTCGCGGACATTTGCGCCCCGGCTCAGTAAGTATTGTTTAGCTTCGGCAATCGTAAAGGATCCAAAATGAAATATTGACGCGGCTAATACGGCTGATGCATGACCATTAGCAATGCCTTCATACAAATGATCTAACGATCCGACACCGCCCGATGCAATAACCGGAATATTGATTGCGTCTGAAACAGCGCGTGTCAACGGGATATTGAAGCCTTGTTTCGTTCCATCGCGGTCCATTGATGTCAGCAAAATCTCGCCTGCGCCATAATCAGCCATGCGTTTGGCCCATTCCACGGCATCAATTCCAGTTTCTTTACGCCCACCATGTGTAAAAATTTCGAACTTGTCAGCCAACGTCGATTTGGCGTCTATGGCAACAACAATACATTGTGCACCAAATTTTTGAGCTGCTTCCCGAACAAACTCAGGATTGTGAATGGCAGCAGTGTTAATCGATACTTTATCAGCACCAGCTAACAACAGCTTTCGAATGTCTTCCGTCGTCCGCACGCCGCCACCAACGGTAACGGGCATAAAGCACTGTTCAGCCGCCTTATTGACCACGTCATAGATCGTATCACGGTTATCGAAACTTGCCGTGATATCTAGAAATGTCAGCTCATCCGCACCTTGCGCATCATAGACTTTAGCTTGCTCAACCGGATCACCTGCATCAACCAAATTAACAAAGTTGACGCCTTTGACAACACGCCCATTATTCACATCCAAACATGGTATGATACGGGTTTTTAACATCTATTCGCTCTTCAATATGCGGGTCGCTTGTGCAACGTCCACACATCCATCATACACGGCACGGCCTGAGATAACGCCTTCAAGCTTCCCTGAGCCGACATCTGCAATCTGTTGAATATCATCCATAGACGAAATACCCCCCGATACAATAACAGGGATCGATACCGCGTTGGCAATTTCAAGTGTTGCTACTAAATTTGGTCCTTCCATAGCGCCATCGCGCCCGATATCGGTATGAATTAACGCAGTAGCACCGGCGTCTTCAAACTGTTTAGCTAAATCCAAAGCCTTCATGTCCGATATATCGGCCCAGCCTTGAGTAGCGACAAGGCCACCCTTAGCATCAATGCTTATGGCAACCTGACCGGGGAATATTTTACAAGCAGTTCGAACAAGTTCAGGGTCCGTTAGGGCAATAGTTCCTAAAATAACCCGTGAGATTCCTGCTGATAACCAATATTCCATTGTCACCAAGCTGCGAATACCACCACCCAATTGTGTTGGCATCTTAATTGATGACAAAATCTGATTTACCGCATCGGCGTTGACTGGTTTTCCTGCAAAAGCACCGTTTAAATCGACCACGTGTAAATATTCAGCCCCTTGATCTTCAAAAGCTAGGGATTGTGCGCCGGGATTATCGTTAAAGACTGTTGCGGCGTCCATTTCACCGCGCAATAAACGTACACAAGCTCCATCTTTTAAATCAATCGCTGGAAAAAAAATCATTTTAGTATTTCACCTTATGGCTTCCATTTTAAAAAATTTGTTAAAAAGCGAAGGCCAACGGCTTGACTTTTTTCTGGGTGAAATTGCGTTCCAACGACATTTCCTTGACCAACAGCTGCTGTGATCGGCCCACCATAATCAACGCTCACCAATTGACCCGCCGGATTGGTACATTGAAACGCGAATGAATGAACAAAATAGGCGTGTGCACCTTCTTTTATCCCATCTAGTAAAGGATGCGGTTGATCGCAAAAAATCAGATTATTCCACCCCATATGGGGTATCTTTAATCTTTTATCTGAAGGCGAAATCATTCTTACTTCACCTTTGACCCAACCGAAACCAGGCGTATCTCCAAATTCATGCCCAACTTCTGATAGTAACTGCATTCCAACGCAAATACCTAATAACGGTTTGCCTTGAATTTTAACAGCGTCATCTAAAACTTGCCAAAGCCCGGGTATCGCTCTGATGCCCGCCTGGCAATCTGCAAAGGCACCAACACCGGGCAACACAATTCGGTCTGAATTTTGTATATGGCCCCGGTCAGCAGTCACACGAACTTGGCCTAGAATATCAGCTTCAGCCATGGAGCGTTCTATCGCTTTTGCAACAGATCGCAAATTGCCAGAACCATAGTCAACGACAGATATTTCCATCATACCATCTCCTTAGCAAGCGCTGGAGAATCATCTAAAAACCGCGCCAA
Source organism: uncultured Rhodospirillales bacterium (assembly GCA_938074585.1). Classification (GTDB taxonomy): domain Bacteria; phylum Pseudomonadota; class Alphaproteobacteria; order Rhodospirillales; family Casp-alpha2; genus JABMNT01. The sequence goes on from CALJEW010000022.1 coordinate 6,257, forward strand.
TGCGACATCTTGATTATCACCCAACGCAACGCGAGAATCGATAAAACCCTCACGAGCTAGACTCCAACGCCGTAAATCGTTTGCCACCAACCCCATTAAAATAGCAATGCCAACACTTAAGAAATATCCTGTTAACGCATCCAACCCCAGCATATAAATCCCTAGGTTCACAACAATAGATACGCTAGCTACGCCCAATGCGACCCACCACATGCGATGCCATAGAGCCCATATCAAACTGAAAACACATGCCCACCAGCAAAATCCTTCCATAATCAAAACAATGTCTTTGTCTGGATTTAGGCTGCGGCGTCGTAAATGAACGGTGTAAACTCTCATGCATTCAAATCTTATAAAGAACCGCCCAAAGTCCCTTTGGTCGATGGGATTGCGTACGCTTTTCGAGTATCGATTTCAATGGCTTGGCGAAAGGCACGTGCTAATGCCTTAAAGCAAGATTCGACAATATGATGGTTATTTTCACCATAGATATTTTCAACGTGTAACGTAATGCCCGCACCATGTGCAAAGGCCTGAAACCATTCTTTAAACAATTCTGTATCCATATCACCCAATTTAGGTTTGGTGAAGTCGACTTTCCAAATCAAATATGGGCGTCTCGAAACATCCAGATTTACCCTCGTTAAAGTCTCATCCATTGGAATGGTTGCCGAACCATAGCGTGTAATGCCTTTAAGATCACCTAAAGCTTTTGAAACCGCTTCACCAATCGCAATGCCGGTATCTTCCGTCATATGGTGAAAATCAATATGAATATCACCCTGACCCTGAACATTTAAATCCATCAAACTATGGCGCGATAACTGCTCAAGCATGTGATCCAAAAAGCCTATGCCAGTGGTTATGGTATATTCACCCGTTCCATCTAGGTTCACAGATACTAAAATCTGCGTTTCTTTTGTTTTACGTTCTACGGTTGCTTGGCGCATTTGCTTAGCCTTCGGGTTCATGTTCTGCGGTCATTCTGGCCGCTTTTTAGCAGAGACTCAGGCATTTCACCAGCATGCATAAACCCCCTAGATACAGATAGTTCATAAAAATGTTTGCAGGCCTATATACGAGCTTTATATATAAGCTATGTTTAGTTAATGAACCCTTCACAACAGGTGACAAAATGAGTGAGCAGCGCACAGGCTGGCGTGGTACGACAATTCTTTCCGTTCGTAAAAATAATCAGGTTGTTATTGCTGGGGATGGCCAGGTAACGCTGGGCGACACCGTTATTAAATCCAACGCGCTTAAAGTTCGCCAGTTAGCTGACGGTGATGTAATTGCAGGTTTTGCGGGTGCCACAGCAGATGCCTTCACGCTGTTTGAACGATTAGAGGCTAAGTTAGAGCAATATCCGAAACAACTGACCCGGGCCTGCGTCGAGATGGCTAAAGATTGGCGCACCGATCGTTATTTACGTAAATTAGAAGCAATGATGGCCGTTGCCGATAAAGATGTATCTTTGGTCTTAACCGGAAATGGTGATGTTTTAGACCCCGAGGACGGCTTAATAGGCATTGGTTCTGGCGGTAATTATGCGATATCAGCTGCTCGAGCTCTGATTGATTTTGACGAATTAGACGCCGAAGCCATTGCCCGCAAATCCATGGCAGTTGCTGCTGGAATTTGCATCTACACAAACGAAAACGTTGTGATTGAAAAATTATGAGCACTTTTACCCCCCGCGAAATTGTTTCTGAACTAGACCGTTATATTGTTGGCCAAGATAACGCTAAAAAGGCTGTCGCAATCGCACTTCGTAATCGCTGGCGCCGTCTACAATTAGAAGAGACTATGCGCGAAGAAGTTCAGCCAAAAAACATTCTCATGATTGGACCAACCGGCGTTGGTAAAACTGAAATCGCACGCAGGTTAGCTAAATTAGCCAAAGCTCCGTTCATTAAAGTCGAAGCCACTAAGTTTACTGAAGTGGGTTATGTGGGTCGTGATGTTGAGCAAATGATACGTGATTTGGTTGAATCTGCTATTCATATTGTTCGCGCTAAGCAACGCAAAGATGTTACAGCAAAAGCCGAAGTTAACGCAGAGGAGCGGGTTTTAGATGCCTTGGTTGGTGATAATGCATCAGACGAAACACGGGCAAAGTTTCGTAAGATGCTGCGTGAAGGTCAATTGGCGGATAAAGAAATTGAAGTTGAAGTTGCTGATACATCAACAGCTGCCATGCCCAGCATAGATGTACCCGGCATGCCCGGTGCCAGCATGGGAATGCTTAATTTAAGCGAAATGTTTGGCAAAGCCTTAAGTGGACAAACAACAACTAAAAAAATGCCTGTTAATGATTCTTACGAAGTTTTAATGTCTGATGAAGCAGATAAACTGCTGGATGAGGATAGTATTATTCGAGAAGCCATCGATTTGGTTGAAAATACAGGCATCGTCTTCATCGATGAAATTGATAAAATCACAACAAAATCAGACCGCGGCGGTGATGTCAGCCGCGAAGGCGTTCAACGTGATTTGCTGCCATTAATTGAAGGTACCACCGTATCCACCAAGCACGGACAAGTTCAAACGGATCATATCCTGTTTATTGGCTCTGGTGCTTTCCATGTAGCAAAACCATCAGATTTATTGCCAGAATTACAAGGGCGTTTACCGATCCGTGTCGAATTAAACCCTTTAACCCGCGATGATTTAGTTCGCATCCTAAAAGAGCCTGAATCTAGTCTAATTAAACAATACATCGCTCTATTAAGCGTTGAAGATGTTACGTTGACGTTTACGGATGATGCGATTGAGCAAATTGCAGACTTAGCCGCAGAAATCAACCAAGGCGTCGAAAATATTGGTGCCCGACGCTTACATACCGTTTTAGAAAAATTACTTGAAGAAATCAGCTTTGAGGCATCTGAACGCTCTGGCGAAAGTATTATTATTGATGCTGAAATGGTTACCCTAAAATTAAGGGATTTGGTTCGAAACTCTGATTTACGTAAGTTTATTTTATAACCTTTAATTAAGGGCGCATCTACTAGCCTATTTAACTAAGAAGAATTTTTTTGCCTGAAATGCCGTCTATTTTCTACCATTATTATTATAGAGCGTGTTTTAAAAACTTTTAGTCAATGGATTATATGGTAATACTGATTAAATTGATCAAGACTAAAACGTAGGTCCCGTGTATGGGCCATTTCGACTCAGTATTTCAGCTAAAACCCATTCAATAGTTTCTTCATCCAAATCTCTAATTTTTTCAGCTAATACATTAGCTAATAAAGTTCTATTTGCGCTCATGCCAGCCGTATCAATAACCACACGTGGATGAGAGAGCCCGGCAACTTCATTTAAGGCTTCTGCATCATCCCACGTCAAATTAAGATAACCGCTAATTTGAGTAATCAACCCGGAACTCGGTTGACCCCGATGACCATGCTCAAGGGCTGAAATATACGCTGATGATACGCCCAAGTCCTCGGACATTTTTTTCAACGAAATCTTTTTTACTTTTCGAAGTCCGCGGATTTTTTCACCAAAGGGTGTCAACGTTTCCTCCTAAGCAAAATATATAGAGCACCTTCACCTCCATCAGAAGGAACGGCATGATCAAAACCACGGATCCAATTTTTTATTGGCAGTTCATTCAACCACCTTGGAACCGCTCGGCGCAAGATACCGATTTCACCATTTCGCATTAAACCTTTTCCTGTAATAATCAAAACCGTTCTTTTCCCAGAACAATAAGCGCGCTCCAAAAAACTAAGCAAATGTCGATGTGCCTCACTTTGTATCATTCCATGCAAATCCAATCGACCCTCGATCACAACTTTACCACGTCGCATTTTACGAAAGCTCTGTCGATCAAGACCGCCCCCAGCTCCATGCGAAAAATCAGGGAGGGGAATATGTATTTTTTGCGTATACGCTTTAGGTAGCGCCCAAACCGGCCGCTTTAACAGGGCAGTGGTCTTTTGTATAGAAGGATATTTTATTGCATTTATCTCTGCGTGTCGATTACGATTCATTAATGGCGTAATCTCAGATGTGAAGGTATGCCATAACTCATCTCCTTCCAGCTCATTTTTTAATGATTTGGTCTTCCGAGATTGTGATGATTTTGTAAGTTTAGGGTGTTTTTTCATCTACAATAACTATATGTAACCGCTGTGGGCCATGGATTCCAAGAAGTAATGTTTGTTGAATATCACCCGTTCGTGATGGGCCCGTTATCATATTTACTGTCCGTGGTATAAAGTTCACAGATTGATCTTTACTACCCAAGTCAGCTCGCAACTTTGTCCAAACATCCTCATATGAACCCGTTATATCTACCGCATTTAACACAGCGATATGAACAGGTGGTAAAAAGTTAAGCGTCGTAGGGTTCTGTTGATCTGAATAAGTCACGATCGTACCAGTCTCAGCAACTCCCGCATAGGCGGTTGTTACACACACTTCGTCAGTTGCTTCACCAATACCATGGCAGACTTCCATTAAGGTCGTCGACCAATCAAGATGCTCCAATGAGGGTGCGTGCTTAATCCGTGATGGCAAATTGTTATCGGCTAAGTATTTAGCTATTTCCTTAGGAATATCAATGTTGCTGCTGACGCGCGTCACCGTTGCATTAACCAATTCGGCCTCTGCTTTAAACTTTGTTATTTGTTCTTCAGGTAAGCCATCGCCCCTTGCGGGTACAACATTTCTGGGGTGGTTTTTTAATCGGTCCTCTATTGTACCGAGTTCATTTCTTACGACATAGGGACCTGATCGTGATGTACGGATTTTTGCAAGTATTTCATCTCGTGAATCATTCATTTTTTTACCTCTCGTAACCTCCGGCCACTGGTATCGCCACGAGCACCCTTATGATATTGCTGAATAAATGTATTTCCCATAGGTGCTGGAAAGTCACGTTTAGAAGTCCAGCCACTAGCAAAAGGTATCCATTTGATGCGACCTTTGCGGCGACCCAAGGCACCCAGTGTTGCTATGATTAATCCGTTGACCTTATGGTAAAGTTTCGGCCTTTTCGCCAACCAAGCCCAGAATTTCAGAGTTATTTGCCCCAAACTACGAGTAGGCTTAGCCTCGAAATGCCGCGTCCGCCATGATCTTAATAGTTTTGGTAACGGGATCCCCATGGGACATACGCTTTCACACTTACCGCATAAGGTCGACGCATTTGGTAAATCCGATGCATCTTCCATTCCAATTAAACCGGGCGTTAAGACCGCGCCCATAGGCCCCGGATATACCCATCCATATGCATGACCCCCAATCGCTTTATAAATAGGGCAATGATTTAAACAGGCCGAGCATCGAATGCAGCGCAATATTTCTTCAAATTCAGAACCCAACAAATCCGTCCGGCCGTTATCGAGCAATATAACATGATATTCTTCGGGTCCATCGGGGTCCTCGAATCGTTTTGGACCCGTACAAAAGGTTGTATAAACCGACATATCCTGACCCGTAGCAGAGCGCGCCAAAACCCTAAGAATTGTTGACGCATCTTCTAATGTTGGGACAATTTTTTCGATACTTGCGATAACAATATGAACGCGGGGCAGGGCATACGTTAGATCCGCATTGCCTTCGTTGGTCACCAAAACGTTTGATCCGGTTTCCGCCACTAACATATTAGCGCCCGTCAGGCCGACGTCAGCTTGTAAAAACTTATTGCGCAGCTGCCCGCGCGCTTCCTGAAGCAAAGCCGCCGGGTCTTCTAAATTTCGATCGGCTGGCAAATCCGTATGTACACGTCGGAAAGCATCCTCTACTTGCGCTTTCGACACGTGGATGGCGGGAGCAATAATATGGCTGGGTGGCTCGCCCCGCAATTGGATGATGTATTCACCCAAATCCGTCTCAATCGGCTCGATCCCGTTTTTTGCGAGGAAATCATTAATAAAAATTTCTTCGCCAATCATTGATTTCGATTTCGTTACGGTTTTTGCATCAGCCGCCTTACATATCTTTAAAATTTGTTCGCGCGCCGCTTTTGCATCCCGACACCAATGAACCTGACCACCATGCTTCTCAACTCGGTCTTCATAGTTTTCTAAATATAAATCTAAGTTTGCTAGAACGTGATTTTTGATATCGCGGGCTTGTTCTCGCAATTGCTCGAACTCAGGCATTCGGTCGACCGCTTTTTTACGCTTTTCTGGAAACCCAAACGACAATCGATCCAGCTCAATTTGCAACGTCTCGTCTGCAATGGCTGTTCGCGCATTTTCTTTAAATGTAGTGGTTTTCATTTCCATTGTTTATGCTTCTGTCTTCTCAGGCGCTGCAATGCCGGGCCCATGGGTCATATCTGCCAACACCTCTGCAATATGTCGCACTTCTTTTTCAGAACCACGCCGCGTCAGACGACCCGCAATATTCATCAAGCAACCTAAATCGCCACCCAGGACCATTTCCGTTTCTGTTTGCAATATATCATCTACTTTTTCATCAAGCATTTTCTCGGAAATATCTGGATACTTCACACAAAATAAACCCCCAAAACCACAACAAACCTCTGATTTTTTTCCTTCAACAAGTTTTAATCCATTAATGTTTTTCAGAAACTCACGCGGCTGATCTTTTATACTAAGCTCTCGCAAACCGGAACAAGAATCATGATAAGTTGCAGTTGTTTTACATTGCCCGTTAATTTTATTTGTTTTAATTACATCTGATAAAAATACGATCAACTCGAACGTCTTATTTGCAAGGTTTTTAGCTCGCTTTTCCCATGTATCATCGTCTTTAAATAGATCAAGATAGTGATGACTAATCATTCCACCGCAGGAACCAGATGGGGCGACAATATAATCAAATTCTTCAAATGTTTCGATGACTTGCTTGGCAATATCGCGGGTATCCGAGCGATCACCCGAATTATAAGCGGGCTGGCCACAGCAAGTTTGCATTACAGGCACTGAAACCTGACAGCCGGCCAGCTCCAAAAGTTTTAGCGTAGCAAATCCAACTGAGGGTCGGGTCAAGTCAACCAAGCAAGTAACAAATAGCCCAACATGTGGCGAGGTTGGTATAGCTTCAGACATATAACTCAATTCCTTTTGTGTGTAACCTGATTTTGCCTACCTGGCTAATAATGGGCGTGAAGCACTTTTGGGTAAAAGCAGGTACATTTCGCCTCGTTCTTTCATCAAACCTGCATTTATTCCAGCTTGAAGGCCATTTCCCCAGAAAAAGTCTCCCCGAACCGGACCTTTTATTGCTGAACCAGTATCTTGTGATACCATTAATCGACGCAATTTTTCACGCGTTCCAGGTAGGGTGGTGTCTAGCCATATAGGTACGCCCATAGGATAATAAGTTCGGTCGACAGCCATACTTCGCCGTGGCGTCAATACGACACCTTGTGCCCCAATTGGGCCTGCATTTTTGCTAATTTTGAAGAAGATAAACGACTTGTTTTTACGCATTAATGCGACTGCGGCTAATGGATTCGCTTCCATCCAAGCACGAATAGATGGCATTGTGACATCTGCTAAATTCATCACACCTGCCGCAACCAGTTCGCGGCCCACAGATGTATAGCGCTTCCCATTTTTACCGGCAAAACCAACCCGGACGTGCGAACCATCGGGCAATATAATGCGGCCAGAGCCTTGAATATGGAGTACAAATGCATCAATCAAATTATCGACCCATACAGTCTCAAGCTGTCGCCCACTTAAAGCACCATCTTCAATTTCGCCACGAGTAAAGTAAGGGATAAATTTATTATTTTTAATCCGCCCCGTCAGCTTGTTACCTTTTAATTTATCGTCAAACTGTCCTAAATTTGCGCTAATCAAATCTTTTGGCTTGGCGTAAATAGGGAACCTATAACGGGCATCTGGACCAAATGCACCTCGCAGATCAGGTTCATAATAACCCGTAAACAGACCTTCGCTATTTTGATTATTGCTAACGCTGTACGGAACAAACCGAGATTCGAAAAAATATTGTGCTTCCGTTTTATTTCCCGGGCGGATAGTTCGGGCCGCCACACACAAAGGCAACCAATCTGCGACCTTACCCATTTCCTCAAACTTGCCCATAGCCTTGTCTTTATGAAGTTTTTGAATTTTATCGCAAGATTTTATAAATGCGGGTAGTGATTCAGAATGATTATCTGACTTCCAACCTGGAACGTCCTTATAAACAGTTGGAAAAATGCTCATAAAGTTCTTGCTCGGTGTCGATAAAACCTCATCTGGCGTCGGTAAAGAGACAACAATATTTGCGCAGCCACACAACATAGCAAAAGATACGAAGATAATCGAGCGCATACATATTCGAAAATTAATTAAGGCGAATGACCGCCGGGTTGTGATAAATTTAATCAAGGCTCCGGGTCGCTATCAAAAACCAGTTAGGGTCTGTATTTTTAGTGTCTCGAGCGAACGTCCAAAAATCGGTTGCCGTTAACACAACGTTCGGATCACCTTCCACTATATCACCGTTTTCGTCGCGTATAACATTTACCTGTTCCGATACAAATTTGACCGTTACATGCGCATTGTAACCTTCCATAGAAGCTTCTACGATTTCAGACACCATAATACGAACAAGGGTATCTTCCATTACATGACCAGCTTGTTCTCGGTCTTGTATGGCCTTTGCAAAATTACCATAAACTTCGTTGCTCAACAAAGCTTTCAATCCATCTACATCCGCTGATGAGTATGCTTTTAAGATCATTTCGAACGCAACCCGTACACCAACCGTAAAGTCTTCATCATTAAAATTTTTATCATTACGGCGCAATTCGGCATACCCAGAAGCCAAAGGGTTTTTATCACGCGTCTCTTTTAAAGCCGTATCGGATTCGTTATCATTAGCGCGGGCATCATCAAAAGCCTCTGATTTAACGTTTCGTTTGGACAGGTTAACGACATTATTCTTTTCATTTTCCTTATCTGTTTCACCTTCAGCAGGATCTTGTTTAAACAAATCTAGAAATTCAGAACCCTCATTCCCATCGCGTTTACCCAACGCTCCGCGTAATCTTAAAATTAGGAAGATCGCGATCATTGCGAAAAAAATTATATCTATAAATTGGAAACCGTTGCCCATAATGATTTTTGGCTTATTTATGTGGTAGCAATAAACTAATAAATA
>CALJEW010000023.1 GCA_938074585.1 uncultured Rhodospirillales bacterium
TTCTGCATTTTATTCCAGGCAATTTGAACAATGATGCCCAGCGAGCCGGGTGGATGGCGACAAAAGGATGCAGAAAACAGGCAAAGATGCTATTGGAGACGGCTTTTTAAAAAACCAAACCGCCCAACATATACTCGCCCATTTTGATTGCGTCGAGTTCAACCCTCCAAAGCATCTCGTGCGATCCTACGATTGAACTGGATATGATTAATCAGCCATCTCCAACCAATGTAAACGGAGCCCAGAACAGTGGGTGGGCATAGCTAAATTTGAGCCCTTTTCCATTGTCAAACTCACCCTTATCCATCATAGCAAGCATTGCAGCACGTAGAGCCTGTGCACGGCTATTCGACGTCGCTTCGTGCTTAAATAATGAAACCATCAATTGCCGAGTTGAATCGCTAAATACGGGCCAGTTTGATAATAAGAGAGATCTTGCCCCTGCATAAAAGAAAGCCCGTCCCAAACCGGAAAAAGCTTCAGTTGAAGATGTTTCTGCCGACGCCGTGTTGCAAGCCGACAAAATAGCCCAGTCCGCATTTAGATCAAGTTCCATAATTTCTTCGGCTGTTAATAGACCATCATCCCATGGCTCACTCGACCCTTCAGATGGTGCACTCAGAGCTAAAGCTGGGCTCATCAAACCATCAAGATCTCCAGGAATCAGGCCATGTGTAGCAAACGATAAAATCCGGTATTTACGAAGCGCTCCCGACGCGTTCAGATTTCGAATTTCAGCTTCATTCGCCCTATTTCCTAGGAAGATGTCGCGCTTGAAATCAGCCCCAACCACATCAGCAATTGCGTTAATTTCATCTGCCGTATCCAGTAAACGAGGCAGGCTTACTAATGAAGCCTTCGTTAACCCACGTGTTTTAGATACCGCGCGCAAAGCAAATTGAGTTCCACCACGCGATTGCCCGACATCCGTAACACTTGCGAGAGGGTCAAAAATTGGGTCACCAACACCCATAAAGGCCAGGCGCTGGTCATTAGATCCTTCCGTTTTACGTAGCAATGCGAAGGAGGAAACCGACGGGGCCATGCTTACAGCGTGGCTACGGATCAACCAAGGCAACTTTTTAAACCCAGCGAACATCTGTTCGCTTTTATCAACACCTATTACATCCTTGCGTAGCAACATCCCCATAGGTATGGATGCCAATGCGTTATCGGCAACGAATATTACATGCTTGGCAGGTGACCAATGCGCTTCCAAAGGTTCCAACAGGTCCCGATATATGTTGTATGACGCATGACCGTCAAAATTCTCCAGGTCAGACAGTTTACCGCCGGGCAACTCGACATTTGCCCGCATGGCCGCAACATCGTCTTCCCACTGATCTTTTGTTTTAGCTATCTTTTGACCACTAATTTGACCGTCCGCTGTGATCACCCAAATAAAACTTTCCCGACGACCGGACAATAGCGAAACAATAGCTTCGTCACTTTTTAAGGCTTGCGTTGCCTGCTCCAGCTTAAAGCCATTAATTCCAACAACTTGATCATAATTTGGAATTACCGCCCGAACTTTATCTGTTAGTTGAGCAATAGCACTTTCGGTGTCGACAATATTTTTCTTTAGGCTTTTACGAGACTCTATACCCACTTGCCCAAAATTACGTCCTTCTTGCAATCGTTGTCGAAGAACACCCAGTTTCTTTTTGAAGTCTTGCTGGCGGCGTACCAATGCGCGAGCGTTTTCATCTGGTGCCAATCTGCGTAACGCAGTTTGAACCAAAGCTTGTTGAACCATACCCGAGCGTAATGTTTCAGCAATCTCGAATGATTCGGTTAAGGCTTTTATATTTCCATCCTGTTCAAAAGCGCGGACTAGAAAATCCTCAACAATCCACTTCAGTCGCAATGACTGGCCGGACTGGTCGCTAGTTAATTGACCTGACCTTTGCTTCCACGACGCCAGTAAACTCTTCAACGCATTAGTAAGTGCCTCATGCGGAATACTGTCATCTAAGAGAGCCCGCAACATCCGAGCTTCCGCAGTAAAATAATGGTTTTCACCAAACTTTATTCCAAGATCAGATTCTGCCCGAATAAAAACCGCCTTTGCTTCATTGATATGACCGGTTTCGCGTAAAATAACGCCATGCTCAACAGAAAAAGCAAACATTTTATACCAGATTTTTGGTTCAGTCTCTAAATTATTTTTGATTTCCTGCATCACATTATACGCTTCATCAAATTCATTTAGTGCCACCAATGACATGGCTATATCACGATTAACTTCAGCCCGCTCTGGCGAAACCAATGACACACAAGATTGTCGTTGTGCCTTTTTCGCCATAAGGGCGAACGACAAAGCGTCCTGAAAGCGTCCTTGACGTAATTTAACTTGGCTTAATAACTGATAATTCCGACGCTTAAATACGATACCATTCTGAAAGTGTCCTTTACGTAATTTGACTTGGCTTAATAACTGATGATTCCGACTCTTAAATACGCTACCATTCATATTGTATTCTGTGACACCGGATCGCGCATAGCTTTCTGCCTTGTTTAAATCTCCCAGCC
>CALJEW010000024.1 GCA_938074585.1 uncultured Rhodospirillales bacterium
CGAAGTGTGTCAATTACACACCCAAGGACACACCAAGTGGAACCGCAGGAGTCTGAAATATTAGATACAACACGCACAAAAAATCACCCAATATTTGGTTAGTTAGACGCCTACTGCCGAGCCAATTAAAACAGGGGCTTAGGGAGAAATCTCTAGGTCCTTTTTTAATGAATATCTTCTTGGGCTAACACGTGCTGTTTCAATTCTTAGCTAATGTCTAATTAGAGCCATTTCACCAAATATTTCGCCATACGATAAAATAGCTAACCCACTGAGCAATATGACTATTCAATATATTTTGATATATCAGGCCGGTTAACCAAGAATGAAGGGTTTGCAGATACCATTGTTTCAATTCCTTTTGCAGCAGACAATAAATTGAAGTCACCACGTCGCTTACCAACAATCTGAACACCAAACGGCATACCAACCTCATCTAATCCAGTTGGAATTGCGATCACTGGGTGCCCCGTCAATGTTAGGGCAGACCTTACCAGAGATGCATCAACATAATTTTCCATGACTTTACCACCAACTGATTTTGGAATTCCCTCAGCTATCGAGAAGGGTGAGACGGCATTCCCTGGCACAATCAAGAGATCAATGTCTGCAAAAAAATCCTGAAAGTTCGAGTACAATTCTGCCCAGTTACGTTCTGCACGCGCAACATCAATAAGCGACATACTTTCCCCTGCTTCACAATTTGAAACAATGTTAGGTGATAAAGTGTCACGATGTTGAGCAACACGCTCAGAGTGGTTGGCAAGATAATACACACACCTAAGGACCCAGAATATGTCGCGCGCATTCTCAAATTTTGGGTGACGTTCTTCACATCGACCAAACCCTGAAGAAATCTGTTTGATAACACCTTTAAAAGATCGGCGAATGCCATCATCGATTGGTGCTACACCTCCAAAATCCGTTGACCAAGCAACACGCAATTTCGATATATCAACATTATCCAGATTTCCAAACATAGACGCATCAACAAAGCTCGAAAGCGCGTCCCGATCTTCATTGCCTACTAGTCCCACCATCATCAATGAAGCATCTGTGACATTTCGTGCCATAGGCCCTTGCACACTAAAGTGCGTATAATTTAACGTACGACTTTCCCGTCCGACCAAACCCGGAGTGGGACGGAAGCCAACCACTCCACTCCACGTCGCAGGATTGCGAAGGCTCCCGCCCGTATCACTCCCATGCGCAAGTGGTAGCATCCCCGTTGCAAGCGCCGCTGCTGATCCACCTGATGAGCCCCCTGGCGTCCGCGCCAAATCATACGGGTTACAAGTAGCTCCAAAAACTTTGTTGTTTGTATTGGAGCCAGATCCAAACTCAGGTGTGTTTGTTTTAGCCAATATGATGGCGCCTGCCCGGCGCAACCGTGCAACAAGTGCCTCATCATTTTCTGGTACATAATTAGCGTGCAACAGCGAACCATAGGTCGTTCTCAGTCCCTGCGTTTTATTCAAATCTTTGATGCCAACAGGCAAACCCAAAAGAGGTAGGAGATCATCATTCCTTGCATACTTTTGCTCTGCCACACTTGCTTCTTCAAAGGCACGCGGAATGTCCATAGCTGTAATCGCGTTAATAGTGCCATTCACAGATTCTATCCGTGCCAAACAACTTTCAAGCAACTCAACCGGTGAAAGTTTACGCAAGATCATTTTTTTAATTGCATCAACCGCACTCAAATCACATGGTTTCATAAGGTTTTATTCCAAATATACTAATATGTTTGTTGTAATTTTAAAAATATTATACTGATCATAAAACAAAAATCAGAATTACAACAACTCCCCTACTACCCACGCCAGCATTTCCGTTGTAGGCCCCACCCAAAGCAACCAACAAGGCGAACGGAACAATGAAGACAAATAAAGTAATCAACCTAGCCCGTTCTGTTTGCCCAAGTTCTACTCTGACAAAGGTAACTGTTAGTGATTTTGAAATTCTGATTGATGAGCCATCCAGCAATTATGGAACGGGCAAGGGAGCAAGGCCAATTGAGTATATGCTTGCCTCATTAGCAGGGTGTTCTAACGTAATTATACACAAAATTCTGAGACAGGTGTTGATCTTATAAAAGAACAATTGGCATGGCGCTGCCCAGCAAAAGTGGTTCTTAAGCAAAGCGGATCGTTAATAAAGGAAGCATGGAGCATTAAATACCTGTAGCCTAGTATTTACTTGTTTCATTTTCATACATTCGAATAATTGCTGGTATATCAAGTTATAGGTCAAAGTTAAATTTAGGAACTCCCTCTGACTTCAAGTTCCGAGCATGTATTTCACCAAAACCTTTTATTTTTTTAGCTTTCAATAAAACCTCTTCTCGCTATAGCATCTCAAAAATTACTTTATTCTAAGGGTTTAAGCCATCGTTTCCAAAGTTTCTGTTAACATTCCACCACTCAGGTCTACCTACTTGGGGATGTCTCTGTCTCTCAATAACTCCTGCATTTTTTCAGAGTGCAAACTGACATCACCGCCCTATTTGATATTATTCTAGCCTTTATCTTATGCTCAATCGATAAAGCCTCCTTTTTGTATTGAAACTTTACAACATTTAATGATCTAAGTTTAATTTACTTGCGTACTAAATTTTGAGGAATATATGAACATGAAATTAGATAAAATACATCATACTGCAATTCAGGTTCGAAATATTTCTGAATCCGTCTCTTGGTACACCGAAAATTTCAGTTGTAAAATTGAATATCAGGACAATACTTGGGCAATGCTAAAATTTGCGAATACGTCCCTAGCTCTGGTACTACCTGATCAGCATCCCTACCATTTTGCTATCATAAAGAATGACCTTAGCGTTTATGGTTCAGCATCTGAGCATCGTGATGGCACAAGCTCTGTTTACATTAAAGATACAGATGGTAACAATGTTGAGATTTTAAAGTTACCAGATAATTAAATAACTAATTAGCTATTTTGTTCAGAGACTTATTCAAAATCTGTAAAAAGGACATCTATTTCATCTGGCTACCTTTGCTGCCGCGTCGGTTGTAACCTGCAGAAACCGTCTGGTTTTCGTCACGACCCGACTGACAATTCACACATAAACGAACACCGGGAACAGCCTCACGACGTGCGATTGGTATTGCAACGTCACATTCTTCACAGTGGGCTAATCCCTCACCTGCAGGTATACGGCTGCGCGCAAGCTCTAGGGCATCTTTCAAACTAGCATCAATTTGATCTTGAACCGCCCCATCTCGGGACCAACCCCCAGCCATATTGAACTCCTGTTGACAACTAATAATTCGAGATATTGTCATCATATAGCAATTTATTGCCCAGATCTATCAGGTCACGTAAATACTCAGTATTAGGTTCATACTTCCATCTAGTAATGCTTCACCAATCGCCTTTGTTCTTTAGCGGTTAAACATCTAAACAAACCTTTTGATGCTGGCGGTGCTATACGGTCATCGGCACAAACCGATTTGGCTTTAGCGCCCATAGAGAAAAACGCACCTATGAAAACAATAAGAGCATACCCACAGATAAGTTGGAAAAGCGTGTTCCAGATGGTTTAAAAGAACATTTGCCCGTAAATATTGATATCCGTTTACCATGTCATAATTGCTAAGTTTGTTGCCACTTTGCGCAGCAGTGCACCAAATCCGCTTCAAGCAACAGCACACTCACATGAGGTATCTCACTCAAGCGATTTGTAATGATTGCTCCGGCTGAACCTTTGCCGACGATTATGGTTTCTAACTCTTGGTTATGGAGACGAGTTCACATTCATCTGACGGCATTATTAGCAAGCTTCTCTTCTGCAAAAGTAACATTAAAAGTCTTGCGACCTAGGGGTAAAACACCAATCGTTTGCTCATAATCAATCTCCAAATCCGGGGTAAACATGACGGAAAGATGCATCGTCAGGTTGGAAGATTGCGCCTTTATTTCCGAACACAGAATGATCGAACCAAGCAGATGCCTTTGCATCCGTCAATTCGTTGAGCTCTTTCATATATGGAACACTTTCCGTGCGCAGGTCCTGAGCAATCGCTGACCAATTTGGAAAATGAGCGAACGCATTGAGCCAAATAGCGCGACCCGCCAGATACCCACTGGCCCCCGCCGCATAGGCATGGCTCAGGACATTTTTAAAATCACCCTTGCCTGCACCTGCCGACAGCATAACCCAAGGGCGACCCGCCAATGCACCCATTTCATCAAATATTTTTTGTACTTCTCCAGCCCCTTCGTTGCCAACACCCGGAACATCCGATGCATTAATTGGGCTTTCCAATTTAAACACATCAACTCCGTATTCAGGTTTGGCAAATTCTTCCACACTGGCCAACACATCATCGGATTTTTTGCCCTGCATTTCGATGTAGTCTTTAGTCTGATGAGCATCACCCGCTAATGGGTAGACCAGCAATTCAAAGAGAAACGGAATGTCATACTTTGCACACGCATCACCAATGCGTTTGGTAAAATCTTTTTGACTCTGCAAAACTACCTTATTTGCACCTGGGCGATACCAAGCTAGAACCTTAACCGCATCGCCACCGGAGCGTTTTATCTTTTCTACGGACCAGTCATCAATCTCAGACGATGTGCGGCCGCCATCTGTTTCATCAAATAATGAGTCCTCTAGCGTCACAATCAGTCCTTTGGTAGGCGACAGAGATTGAATTCCGCGTGGAATTGCGTAATGAGGATCTAGGAGCATTGCCGTAGACTGGCCCTGCAACTCTTCTGTCAACATCGCTTTGAAGCGTGCAACATCATCATAGGGAGCTTCGTGCGTCCCATAATGGGCGGCTATTGGGTTTTTAATCGGTGGACGCTGATCAACAGCCGTCATTTTGAAACGACCTTGTGGGTCTGCCATACGTCGCATACCCCAGAGTTTACCTGAGCTTAATTGCATTATTTATTTTTCCTTATAAAAGTTTCAGTCTCATTTCTTGAAGGCGTTCCTTCGCGCCCTCCATGCCGCGTGCATTTAAGTGCAGCGGCTGCATTCGAAAACTCTATGGCCTGTTGGGCAGACTTTTTTTCACTTACCGCCAAGGCAAAAGCCCCGTGCCAAATGTCGCCAGCCCCTAATGTGTCGACAGGTGTAATGGAAAAGGCGGGCATATGTTCAACCCCTGCATCTTCGATCCACCAAACACCGTTTGATCCATCGGTTACACAAATAAAATTATTCAAACGTTGTTTTGCAAACTTTAGACCTGCCTCTAAATCGTCTTTGCTTGCATAAGCACGCAAACCTTCTGCTGAAAAAGCAACATGACTGGCGGCCATCATGGCCTCATCAGTTCCATGGAGCGGCGGTTCACCATCTATAATTCCAGGAATGTCATTTCGTTTAGCAAGGGACATTGCAACCTCAGCACCCTCCTGCCAGCGGGTATCGGCAAGGATAGCGTCGAAATTTAGGGATGTGTTTTCTAACCAATTAGCTTTTGTTGGAAAATCAAAGTCCCGATAGTTTACAATCTGACGCTCGCCAAATTTATCAATAAAGATTGAAGAGAATGAAGAACGACATCCGTCAAATTGTCGCGTCAACCCGCAATCAACACCTTCTTTCTCCAACCCGGAAATAATCATATCGCCTATGAAATCATCGCCTAATCTTGCACCTAATGTACAGTCGCCCCCCAATCTTGTGATTGCTACGGCAGCGTTCGCACCGCATCCCCCACCAACAATAGCCGCATCATTAGCCCTATATTTTTCAGCCCGCCGCGGCATTTCATCGACGTTCATAACGAAATCGATAACAGCCACGCCAACACTTAAAATATTTGATGTCATATTGATCATCCCCTAATCAATGCTTAAGCCGCTTTGGACTTCAGCTGGAACACCGAGTCAACCTTTCAGGCTTTTAGGGTCCGTTAATGCGCCCAAGAACGCTAAAAGATCAGCAACTTGAACATCTGATAACGCACCGCTTCTTTATCAAAGTCGCAATTTGAATACTTAGCTGTTACCCCGTTGGCTGACAGCTATCTGCAAATCAAGCTAAAAATAGTGATGCGTTTGCATTCCCCTTTATTTAAAGGCTCATCAAAGGAAAAATTTAATTGTATACATTATCCTCTAGAACCATATGCGCGCACTTTTCGCCAATCATAATTGCGGGTGCGTTGGTATTGCCAGAGATGACACTTGGCATGATTGAACAATCAGCGACGCGCAGGCCTTGAATACCACGGACCCTTAATCGAGCGTCGACCACAGCACGTGGATCATTGCCCATACGGCAGGTCGATGTCGGATGGAAAATGGTGTTACCCTTTTCTTGCGCGTAAGCCAACAAATCATCATCAGACACGCAATCGTCCCCAGGCTCATGTTCTTTGGCGACATATTTTGCAAAGGGCGATGCTTTGGTGACACCGCGCACCATTTTAAGCCCCTCCACCATCAGTCGTTGGTCATAATCGGTGGACAGATAATTAGGTACGATTTTTGGGTGCTGGTTGGGGTCACTGGATGTGATCATCACTTCACCCCGGCTTTCCGGTCTCAGTTGACAGACCGATGCTGTCACACCGGAAAATGGGTGCAGATTGCCACCAAGTTTCGTAGCGCTGAAAGGAATGAAGTGTATTTGCGCATCCGGAGTTGCTGATTCAGGAAGAACCTTGGTGAATGCGCCCACGTGCCCGGCACTAAAGGTCATAGGGCCCCGACGGAACAAGAGATAACGCAGGCCGGTCCAGGCAAGTCTGAGTAAATTGTTGACATCATCATTGACGGAGATGGATTTGTTTAATTCCAAGACCATTCTGGCCTGATAGTGGTCTTGCAAGTCGGCGCCGACGCCGGGGTTATCCATTACCACGTCGATCCCAAGCGCGCTTAGACGTTCTGCTGGGCCAACTCCAGATAAGTGCAAAAGCTGTGGCGAATTGATGGCGCCGCCCGACAGAATGATCTCTCCCTTAACCATCGCTTGCTTATCCGTTCCATGTTGACGGTAAGCTATACCGATGGCCTTGGTACCTTCGAATAAAATTTTAGTCACCATGGCATCAGTTTCTATGCGCAAATTTGGACGTTTGAGGATGGGTTTCAAATAACCAACAGCTGATGAACAGCGTCGACCGTTATGGCTGGTCGTTTGAAAATTGCCTACGCCTTCTTGTTCCGTGCCGTTAAAGTCTTGATTTCTGGGAATACCCGTTTCAATGGCGGCCTCGATAAAGGCATCGCAAATTTCTCGCGGATCACGGATGTCGGATACTTGTAACGGACCACCGCTGCCGTGATAGTAGCCACCGCCACGCTCCTGGTTTTCTGCTTTTTTAAAGAACGGAAGGACATCTTCATAACCCCAACCTTCATTACCGAACTGTCGCCAATGGTCGTAGTCCTCTTTTTGACCTCTTATATAGACCAGGCCGTTGATAGCGCTGGAGCCGCCCAGTACTTTGCCACGCGGCCAAAGCATGCTTCGTCCGGCGATGCCTTCATCGGGTTCGGTATTGTATCCCCACGACAAGGGTGACGTCATGGTTCGGTAATATCCGATTGGTATATGGATCCAAATATTGCGGTCCTTAGGTCCAGCCTCCAGTAACAACACTCTATTTCTCGGATCATTAGATAAACGATTTGCGACGGGGCAACCTGCCGATCCCGCACCGACAACGATGTAGTCAAATTTTTCATCCATAACACTTTTCCTTGGCGCTGCACTAATGCGCTTCTTGTAACTTTGTCGACAATTACGGCCGGGAAAAAACAGTCAATTAAAGCAATTAGCCCGAGACGATCCCGCCATCAACATTGAGCATTTGGCCGGTCATATAGCTGGCGCCATCACTGCATAAAAATTCGATGACCGTTGCAACTTCACGGGCATGGCCAAACCGGCCCAGCGGTATTCCGGCTAATAGCCGGTCATGGTTTTCCGCAATAAATTCCTTTGGCATTGCCGTATCGATTAACCCAGGGGCAAGTGCATTAACCAGAACATAGGGTGCCAGGCGGCGCGACAAAGAACGCGCTAGCCCGGCAATTCCTCCTTTGGCGGCGGAGTATGCTGTGTGGTCGCTTGCACCGCGACGGAAAGCCAAAGAACTGGTCAGAACAATTCGGCACAATTGATCGGGATCGAAGCGAGGAATACAAGCAATCGCCATGTCATAGGCGTTGGTTAAATTGGACGCGATTACCGGATCGTAAACATCTGTGCGATTATCAGGTGTCAGGTCGTCGGCAACAAAAGTTCCAGCTAAATGAACAAATCCATAAATG
The DNA here is from genome assembly GCA_938074585.1 of uncultured Rhodospirillales bacterium. Classification (GTDB taxonomy): domain Bacteria; phylum Pseudomonadota; class Alphaproteobacteria; order Rhodospirillales; family Casp-alpha2; genus JABMNT01. The sequence continues at coordinate 8,266 of CALJEW010000024.1, forward strand.
GGACCCGGTCGCCCATCCAATGCCTTCGCACAGGCTTCAGGTGAAGCAATTTTGGAGACATGAATTTCTACTCGGTCTCCGGCGTTCAGGCTTTTTTGAAATTGCTTCAGGGCATCGGCGTTCGGATCGATTAATAAAAGCTCGGCACCTGCCTCTAGAAACAGGCTCACGCATTCCTGGCCAATCCCACCGGCGGCCCCGGTTACCACAATTAATTTATTTTTAAATTCTGCAGCCATATTTAAACTCACATGTAAAAAAGAAATCAGCAACTGGTTAATCCTGACCAGTTGCTGATTTTACAAAGTAGGCTAACTAGCGACCAATTGTTCGATTACGGTCTGCGTCGATTGCAGCTTCAGCATCCGAAACAGCTTTTTCAAAAGCATTCAGCCATTCATCACCATATTTTTTAGAGAACCATTTTTTCATCTCATCACGAGCAGGAAGGAACGTTGCTTTTTCTTCAGCTGTCGGGACATAGACAGTACCTCCAAATTTCTGAAATTCAGCCAGACTGCGTGAGTCATATTCTTTGTTCCAGTTGGTCTGGATGATTGAAGCTTGCTGAACGCCATCAATAACCAAGTCTTGCAAATGCGGAGGCAAAGACTGCAGCCACTTATCACTCATCCACCAAAACCCAAACAGATAGGCGTGCTCGTCGAGCGTCACGTTTTTTACAACTTCATGCATGTTAGTCGGGATAATATCCGTCGCTGCATTTTTGGTACCTTCAATGACACCTGTTTGAAGAGACGTATAAACTTCACTCCAGGCAACTGGAGTTGGGTTGCCGCCAAGAAAGCGAACGAACTCAATCTGCAAGGGCGAATTGATCGTTCGCATCTTGACACCCTTCATGTCAGCAGCAGTCTTGACCAACTTTTTTGTCGTGAAAAAACTGCGCCAGCGACCGGTGTTACCTACGGCGACCAGACGTACGTTTTTGGTCTTTTTCAGCACTTCGTCGCGGATTTTGTCCATCAGTGGACTTGCTGCAATTTTTTCAGCAACCAGGTCATCGCGCATCATGTATGGAATATCAGTAACCTGAAGCTCCGGCACGAAGCTAGCCATGCCGCCAACAGTCGTATGTGTCAGCTCAAGTGCGTTCAACTGAACCTGCTCGATCATTTCACGAAAATTACCAAGCTGGGCAGCCGGATAGATTTCAACTTTGATCTGGCCTTGTGAACGTGATTCCAAAAAGGATTTAAGGAACTCGCCTGGAATTTGATCATCTGAAGTGACGGGACCAACGTGGCCGTATTTAAGAACCCACTCCTTGGCATTTGCCGTGCCTGATAGTGCAATAGCAACCAGTGCTCCTGCAGCTAACGCAGCTATATTTTTTGTACTTCGCAACATAGACTTCCTCCCTTAGATGGCCTTACGGCCAGTTGGTTAAGTCCAGTAAAAACCATACTGGACGGATAAACCGGTCTTATTGGAGGTACCCCAACCATCGGGGCACCGACAAAGATAAAGCCGGAATATAAGTAATTAACAAAATGATCAAAATATGGACGATATAAAAAGGCAGCATTTCGCGTGCAATATGCTCAACCCGTTCCCTGCTAACGGTCGATGCGACGAATAGAATCAACCCCATCGGTGGTGTTGCCAGACCAATCGTCAAGTTCACACACATGACGATCGCAAAATGCAGCGGCTCGATCCCAATGGCAGTCATTACAGGCCCCAGTATGGGACCCAAAATCAAAATAGCCGGTCCGGCATCCAGGAACATGCCGATGATTAGCAACATTATATTGATTATCAAGAGCAACAGGTATGGATTTTCTGTGAGCGAAAAGACCAGTGTCGTCAATTTAGTTGGAATGCCCGAAATTGTTGCGACCCAACCAAATACACTAGCAGTACCAACAGCCAGAAGGATCACAGATGAGGCGACAGCAGTTCGTAAAAGCAGTTTCACAAACCGTTCCCGATCAATGGTTTTCATAATGAAAGTGCTCAGGATCAACGCGTAAGCAACGGCCGCCCCCGCTGCTTCTGTAGGCGTAAAAACACCAGAAAGGATACCCCCCATAATGATGATTGGTGTCATTAGTGGAAGTGCAGCGTCGAAGCCTGCTTTTCCAACTTCGCGCAAGGTTGCCCGTTTATCTGCTTTAGGGTAATTACGCTTTTTCGCGATAATTGAGACTACGAACATCAAACCCATCCCAGTTAAAACCCCTGGAACCACGCCAGCTAAAAACAAGGCAGCGACTGAAACCTGCATAATATAGGCATAGACAACCATGATAATACTGGGAGGGATAATCGGGCCAATCACCGACGACGCTGCGGTAACGGCTGCGGCAAATCTGCGCGTATAACCCTGTTTTTCCATGGCAGGAATGAGCATGGATCCCAACGCAGATGTATCCGCAACGGCAGACCCGCTAAGACCTGCAAAAAAGATCGACGAGACGATATTTACGTGAGCCAGACCGCCTCTTAAATGTCCAACCAATGCATTGGCAAAATTGACTAGTCGCAGTGTAATACCACCCGTATTCATAATTTCACCAGCAAGAATAAACAGAGGGATTGCCAACAAAGGGAATTGATTAATTCCAGTATAAAGCCGTTGTGCAATTATTTTTAAGAAGGGTTCTTTGCCCGCAAGAATAAACGCTCCCATCGGTGCAATACCCAACGCAAAGACAATCGGGACACCGACAGCAATCATCAGAAATAAAGCCCAAATAAAACTGGCTGGAATCATCTATGTTATCCTATATCCCGAAGAATGGCGCCGTACTTTTTTTGAAAAGGATCAATTTTGGCAGATCCTGGCTGAAGTGCATTTTGTAAATGCTCAAGCGTTTGTTGTGAAGAAACCATAAGCATAGCGATCGCCCCAAAGGGAATTGAGGCGAAAATCCAGAGCATTGAGAAATCACCAATGGCAATCAAAACCTGGGTGCGCGCATTCCACGCGAAGGCGGAACTTTCAATTGTCAGGATGTAGCAAAACCAGACTATAAGAAGCGATATAAGAACCATGAGGATGGAACGCAGGCGAGACGGCAGGGCGTCGGGGAAAATATGTATAGCAACATGGTCTCCTACCCGTAAGGCTATTGGTGCGCCGACAAAAACTAGCCAGACCATAAAAAATTTGGCTAATTCTTCTGACCAAGTCAGAGAATCATTCAACACATAGCGCCAAAATATTCCCGCCGCGACAATCACAGCGATCCCAATTGTTAACGAAATCGCAGTGTAGCGGCACACTTCGAGGATGATCCGATTGATCACGGTAAAAAATCGAACGATGTTAGCAAGTATAGTTATTGGTCTCTCCCCCAATTACTCGGTCACATTGTGTTTAATAATTTATTGACCAAATGATATGTGGGTTAATATTATAACGAAAATGACGTTTAGTGCATTTGTAATAACTAAATGGAATATTCACATGTGTTTGAATATGCACAAGTTATAGGAATAGAATTTGTCAAATAGAATTAAATTAAGACAACTTCGCGCCTATCAGGCGGTCATGAGCTCTGGCAGTGTCACCGGTGCGGCAGGTCGATTGAACACCACACAGCCAGCAGTTAGTAAACACTTGGCGGCCCTAGAAGAAGCTATCGGCATGCGATTATTTATTCGACGGCGAGGCGGACCGATGAAGCCAACCCACGCGGGCGTTAAGTTCTACAAATCAATTGAGGGCACTTTATCCGGTATCGATAATATCACTAATATCGCCCGAGAAATCACGGATCATTCAAGTGCGAGATTGCGCATTGCCGGAACAGAGCCTCTCATCAACAGTCAATTTCTGGCAGGAGCCTTGACACGTTTCAAATCTAAGAACCCGAACGTGAGATTTTCCTTGGATTCGCGCCATCGTCTAGATATCGAGGAGTGGGTCGTCAGTCGCCAGGCCGATTTTGGCTTGGCTTTGCTACCTGTAGGAAACCCGCTCATCTCGACCCATGCTTTTATTTCTACGCCCGCCGTTGCGATAGTTCACGAGGATCACAGGCTGGCCAAAAAAAATACCATTTCACCCGCTGATCTTGTTGAAGAACGTCTCATATTACCAAGTCGCCAGCCGCTTAGAACTCAGATTGATCTGGCATTCGCATCAAGGGAGACATTTTTCAACATTGATATTGAAGCGTCTTCGATAATGACGTGTTACCGGTTTGCGGCCGAAGGGTTTGGTATAGCCATCTGTGATCCGTTTACCCCTTCGGCGTTCCAAGATACAAAAATCCGCGTTTTAAAATGGGAACCTGAAGTGTTACTGACGTATGGTGCCCTGTTTAACAAGGACGACGAGCGCAGCGAAGTCATTGATCAACTACTTACATGTATCAAAGAAGAATTGGATGTCCAAGGCTTTTGAAATTCTACCTTATCCTTGGTCGTAGGGCCAATGTACCAAACATAAGGCAAATCAATCGATAGACTCTGGGATTTTTATAGTTATAAAAATCAATATTCAAATTTGTTATTTACACTCCATTAAATGTCATTTTCGTAATACCTAATAATAACTTATCATTTTCTTAAATTGGTTAAAATTTGTAAATCATAAGTAGAGTAATTAGGTGACGTTTAAATGAATATGAATATCGGGCTGGTCGGTTTTGGCGTGATGGGGGCCGCTATAGCGCCCCGACTAATTAGCAACGGTTATTCGGTCCTTGTTTACGATATTAGTGCAGATGCACTAGTCCGTGCTGAAACGGGAGGTTGTACTGCGTCCACCACCCCTTTCGAAGTTGCCCGCAAAGCATCTATCATCCTGATTTCCTTACCCAAACCAGAACATGTGACGAGCGTTGTTCAGGAGGGGGAAGGCTGTTTGTTATCAGGCACGACGAAAGGCTCTGTAATTATCGATACCAGCACCGTCGATCCTCAAACATCTCAAGCAAATGCCAAAGCAGCTGAAGAAGTAGGCGTTGGGTATCTCGATTGTCCGGTTCTTGGGCGACCTGTCGCCTGCGGCAATTGGACGCTGCCGACGGGTGGAGATGCCAAATATATAGCGATTGCCGAACCTGTCTTAAACACGTTCGCGGCAAAGATTATTCACGTTGGCCCTTCCGGGCAAGGCAATGCCATTAAATTGATGAATAACCTGATGTTTGGGGCAATTAATTCCATAACCAGCGAAGTATTTGCCTTGTGTGAACAGATCGGTATTGATCCGAAGCAATTTTTTGAAACGATTTCCACCAGTGGTGCCGGGACAGTCAGCAAGTTGTTTCAGGAACTGGGCCCAAAAATTGTTAATGATGATTATTCGACCATCTTTTCTATTGATAACCTACAAAAAGACGTCGGTTTGGGCATTTCGATGGCGCGGAAGAATGGAATGAAACTGCCCATTAGTCAGGCCGGGCAGAACCTCAACGAATTAGCGCAGGCCGCAGGGCTGGGTAAGCAAGATAGCTCAGCAATCGTAAAAATTTTTGGGAAATCACAATAAAACTAAAGGAAAAGCAGATATGAAAACGGTTCAGCTCGACTACGGATTATCTAAAATGTCCGTCGATTTACCCAATTCTTCGGTTATCGTGCAATATGGCGAAACCTATACGGATCCGCCCCTTGTGGATCCAGTAGCAACAACCCGCTCAGCATTGGACACGCCACTTGAAATGCCAACTTTGCGTGAGTTGGCAGGACCCGGGAAAACCGCCGTTATTGCCTTCCCTGACCGGGTCAAGGGCGGTGCTCACCGCGAAGCCCACCGACGGATTTGCATACCGATGATTATTGAGGACTTGTTAGCTGGCGGTTGTCGCCTAGAAGATATTTCTCTGGTCTGCGCCCAGGGTTTGCACCGACGCAATACTTATGAAGAATGGTTGTGGTATCTCGGACACAAGATTGTAGATCGTTTCTGGCCAGATAGGCTCGTCAATCACGATGCGGAAGGTACCGACCTGCTAGATCTCGGAGAAGACGAAATGGGAAATTCGGTTCAGACAAACCGGCTGGTTGCAAACGCCGATATTCCAATTTTAGTCGGCCACTGTGCAGCTAATCCTTATGGTGGGTATTCTGGTGGATATAAAATGATGGTTACCGGGCTTGCCGGTCAAGCCTCTATTGCCAGTCATCATACACCAAAAACGATGCATCGTGAGGACTGGTTGGGCGGCGGTGCTAAATCTCATATGCGCAGCCAATTCAAATCAATTGGCGAAGCGATTGTCGAGCGCACAGAAAAGACATTTTTTACGATTGATGCCGTATTGGGTCAAAAAGGAGAAATTCTGGACGTAAAAGCAGGCAGAACAGAAGCCGTCGAAAAAGCAACTTGGCCACTGGCCGACAAACGTTCCAATATCATTTTGAACGACTTGAATGGGCCAGCGGACGTTCTGATAATCGGTTTGCCGCGTGATTTTCATTATGGCCCTGGTATGGGCACTAACCCTATTCTCATGAGCTTGGGGATAGGCGTGCAATACTCTCGCTGCTTCAAGGCATTGCGTCCGGGGGCTGCAATTATTGCACTGGCGTGGTGTGATGGCTGGTTTAATTCCGATTGGTTTCCATCTTATGAATATACCTATCACGCTTTGCAAAACTACAATACAGCACAAGATTTTCTAGCGTCTGAAGAGGCAGCGTTGATTTCAACCGACAACGAATATTGCTATAGTTATTCTAACAACTACACCTATCATCCGTTTCACGCCATGTCGATGACTTCGGGTGGAAGTGTTCCGTTCAAATGGTGTTCAGAAGTCTATTTGGTGGGGGCCCAGAGACCGGGATATGCGCGAGGTATGGGCTATAAAACATTACCAACCGTAGAGGATGCCCTTAAGGACGTAGTACGCCATGTTGGTAAAAATCCACGAATTTTATGTACACCCGAATGTTTTTCGGGCGGTATGGCGGTCAATGTCGCAAGTCGTTAACAAATTCGGCCAAATTTGGACCCGTTGTTAAAGAAATTAAAATAAGGTCTCTACTAGAGATATATTAATCACATATTTAAGTAAATAAGACCTCTTTTCGGCCAACTTAAGGCATCGATAGTGAATGATACGTCGGCATTCACCCCCGCTAAGAGCACTGCCTAACTAAATCGAAACGACGTACTTATCCTAATGGCGCAATTTTTGTGTAACATAAATGAGGCACTTAACTGCTGCATTGAGAAGAATTCTCATTAGTCAAACAACACCCAACATACTCGTCATCCAAAGCTTCATGGATAAATGTCCTAACGAATATCACCCAAACGTGTAACCTAAACAGATTGGCTTTTATTCCGGCCATTGCTATGGCCGCACTTGGGCTAGGGCTTTATAAGGCGACATCTGAGATAAAATCGTGTACTTTTTCATTTGTCTAAAAAAAATCAACAGTTTCGCTCTCTGCAATATAAACGTGAGCCATATTTCTCTCTTACTGATCAACAATTATGTATGAATCTCCATAAATTTCATGGTTGTGCTCTTTATTTCTTATTCAAGAATGCAGGTCATCGAACCGACCTTTAGTCATTTGTTCTTCAACATTTAATTAAAATCGTGACCTGCAGATTTTAAAATACAACTAAACAGAACAATTTATCCAATTGAATATCCGCCGTCGACAATGATTGTTTGCCCCGTAATGAATGCAGCCTGGTCGCTTGCTAGAAACATGGCAGGGCCTGCAATATCTTCCGGCAGACCCCAGCGGCCAAACGGTGTCCGAGCAATCACCAAACTATTATGTTCTGCATCGGCCCGTCCCCTTTGTGTCTGTTCGGTCACGATAAAGCCAGGTGCAATGGCATTAACTCGCACGTTATAGGGGGCAAGCTTCAACGCTAGTGATCGGGTCAATTGATGAATTCCAGCCTTACTGGCTCCGTAGGCGGGTACTTTGGGGCTACCAAGGAAGCTGTACATAGACGCTATATTTATGATCGAACCACACGTGGCTATTAAGGCCTTCTCAAAAATCTTGATAACCTCATAATTGCCGATAAGATTGATTTCAATCACTTTGCGAAACACCTCTATTTCCTCTTCATTATCGCGGCGTGAAATTGCAGCACAATTTACCAACACATCCAAAGCCTCAAATCTTGTAGCAAGTGATTTGATGGCTAACGTGTCGGATATATCCAACTGATGGTACTCGTGTACACCCGCAGGCATTGACAAAGGCTCCTGTTCGGCTCCTGTTATAATCACACGATTCCCTTGTTGTGCCGCTGCTGCGGCGATGGCGGTACCAATACCGTTCCGGCTTGCACCAATAACCAACCAATTTTTACCTGTTT
>CALJEW010000025.1 GCA_938074585.1 uncultured Rhodospirillales bacterium
AGTATCTTTCTGATAGTTTTACGGGAAACTCTAAACTGATGGGCGGCTTCACGATGGCTCATATCATTATGATGACAGGCCAGACGAACTTCGTTGTAAATCTCCACTGAATACATCGCCATCCTTCCAAAAATCGAAAACCCTTAAAGTAGCGGGATTTTGATCCGCTACATTCAGAATATCTGATCGCTTCTGTGGGGCAGTATTGCAACAGAATTAGCAGTTTGTTGCTTTGACCTAATTCTGCCGCACGATCAGGAGGTTTGCTGGCATGACAATGCAACCAGTACCGTCTTTCTGGTGGTTCGTGAAATAGGTTTCAAGATCAATAAGCATTTTGTGGTGGCCTGCTTCTGAAAGCACAAATGAAGCGTAGAAAAATCCAGCAGCCTCTCGCGCAAGTACATCAGGTGCAGCATTTAAACCAAGAAGTAGTGGAGTTATATTTATATCAGAATCATTAAAGGTTTTTGATGCAAGTTCTTTCAGACCGCCAGCTCTTCTCACGCGTGGATCGCCAAGTTCAGTAGTCCCATAAGACGGATATTCGCGCTGCGCATATCCATAAATAATGTTATGGATTTCAGCATAGCCGGGTGCGGTCGCTGTATCTCCATCAATAATAGCCGCAAAAACCCCATCCGCCGTAAGCACACGCTTAATTGTCGCAAATACTGGCGACACTGGATCCATCAAAGTTAAAGCCCAATGGCAGAGTACTACATCAATCGATGCATCAGCCACAAAATGTAGATTTTGCGCCATACTCTGATGAAGCTTGATATCAGTATGGGCAAGCCTTTGACGCGCAAGCTTAAGCTCAGCATCATTCATATCGACCCCTGAAAGCACTAATTCAGGGCCAAATTTCTGGTAGCATAAATCTAACAGAACCCCGCTACCACAACCTAAGTCGAGAACGTTAGAATGACACTTTTGATCAATGACATCGGCGAGCAACTGATAACTATTTTTGCCATTAGCGTCACGGCAGTCCCATGCAAACCTTTCCGTGAAACCCGCATTTTTATCATGAACAGCCGTTAGATGGTTTCGCAAACCAGCACTGTTTGGGTGTTGGCCACTTTCTATCTGACGCGTCCAAGCCGAAACGATTTTCATCGGCTCACTCATATTAATTCTACTTTTAGGGTCAAAATCATCGAGCGACGAAATTCGCGGAAGCCGACATAAAGATCGTGGTCACACGCTGTGCAAACTGCCACACGCCGTTGTTACGGCAGGTCTCCAGATATGGTCCAGTAACACTATTATCCAGCATCTCCGTCAAGCTTATAGTATCGTCAAATAAGCAACGCTGTAAGTATCTTTCAACCTGACGTTCGTTGGTAAGTGGCGCTCCGTTGGTATAGCAAATTTCGTTAATTTCGAGTTCTAATCCCATTTCGCTCAGGATTGTGATGATCTGTTCAGAGCTGCTATATGGCGCACCCACTCCGTCTTTAAAACCGGAGAGATAGTGCTGAAAAAATTGCAGATAGTGCGACTGAGCGCTTGCATGAGCAATGAATCCCACACCCTGGTTATCTGCATCGAAACCGTGACCAATTGCGTATAGCATGCGCCTGAGCGCTTTTTTTAATTCGTTATGTGGGATTGCATATAAGGCATGCGTAGCCCAAACGACGTCGAATGCGCCAGGATTACAATCAAGGTCCTGCAATGTCATTTCATATTCAGACCCGGCGCTGAAAGGCAGTGCTAGGACCTGGCGTGCTTCAGAGATAGAAAAACCTGACGGGTCGAGAAGCGCGTATTCAATTGGTCTAACCGTGGCATTAGCCACACCCGCATGAGATAAAAGTGCCGCCGGGAACTTACCGGATCCACAGGCAACATCTAACAATTGCAAACTGCGCCAACCGACCTCTTTTTGTCTGGCTTCAAACCAGACTTTCCAATCGATCGCTTCAGCCAAATGCTGGTAGTCAACGGAGGCTAACGCATAAAAATCCTCCATCTCTCGCCTGCTTGCCTCGCTCCAGTGATCACAGCTACGTTCGAATGTATCGGCTGAGTTGGACATGTTATTATACGTTTCCTTCTATGTTCGCTGGCCAGCAGACAGGGTTGAGTTCACTCGCAGCGATTTCCCCCGGCCCAACGCCTGGAATAAATTTCTGCCAATCACCTGACACCATTGTTGGCTCATCAATCACCCGAGCACCATCAGCGAAAAAGGTGTTTGCCAAAACAATTCGGGTCCGTGTCGTCTTGTTACTCGCCGCAGTATGGAAGCTCCGGTTATGATGAAAACTTACCTCACCAATCGCGAACGGTCCATCATCGACCAAAACGTTGTTAGATTTAAAGGCCTCAGTGACTTGTTTGTCGTAGCTTGTATCAAATTTGTTAAACTCAATATCTTTGACAAGTTCGAAAATGCTCAATGGCTTCGCAAAAGCCAATGGACCCATCGCCGTCGGTATCGACTGAGCGGGAATCCATGCGGTTACCACCGCATCGGTAGCAAGTGGGAAATGATGATCGTCGCAATGCCATGGCGTACGGCCACAGCCCGGCTCTTTTGCAAGGACATTATCATGATAGAGGCGGACGCTTTTCACTCCTAGCAGGTCAGCCGAAATCTTAGCAATACGAGGGCTGAGAACATAATTTCTAATGATTGGATTTTCCAGCCACATCATTTCAAGACTCAAAAAACGATTATCATTTCTGCCGTCATTACTGACGTTGAACCTTTTTTTAAGAAGTTGCACAAGTTCGTGGCGTAAGCGCGCTACAGCACCTAAAGACAGAACTTTAGGTAGTTTGATAGACCCATCCCTGCGAAACGCTAGGCAGTGATCTTCTTTTAGGTCGTACGGTTTTGTAAGCTCATCTTTAATATCACGATCAGATGACATACCTATGTTCGGTATTGGAGGCAGTTGGAGCAGCTCACCGTGACCCTGCTGATCCGTGTTATCTGCAAGCGTTACGTACCAATCCCACCAAGCTTGATTGTCCTGCTGCCAAGACTGGTTGATGCCAGACTCGGACGCATTAGCACCTACAAGCAAGTTATTTGACTGTTGTTGTTTATCGATCATATGCTTCCTGTTTGTATCAAACTTAACTACGCAACTGCCCTTCAAACGCATTACCAATGGGCCGCCCAACTTGAGAACGTTACCCGTGGCCAAAAATGGTAGATTAAGTATCCAAGTGCTTAATTTGATAGTCTGATAGGCCAAGGTACCGTTTTTTGCAAGCTCATCGTTTTGGAGTACAAAGAGGCTCGGCAAGTCAGGGTGTGGTGTATGTCATTACATCTTGCCTGATAGAAGTGTAGAGACGCTTTTGCGCGCGAACCAGAGGTGTCCTGCGCAAATCTGCGGTGCACTAAACCACTAAGACGTTACAAAAGTCAGCATGAGAGCCTCTATCTGCATATTTGGTCGGACTAGCGCGCGGGCGGAACGCTCTATTTGCATTTGCGGCAACGTTTCAAAAAGCGAAATAAGCGTGGTTCTGCAATGGTGGGGCGTGGCTTAATACCAGGTCGCATTGACATTGTGCACAGGTCCAAGATTGTCGATGCAAAATCATGCTTCGGTAAATGGGAGCTTGATAGAATCATCGTCGCAAAACTCAGAGGTGCAATAACCAGTATGGCAAAGCGCAAGAACAAGCTCACCATACTGTTACTGTCGGATGGACCAGCCTCAGAAGCCACAAAAGAGGGCATAATAAGTAAGCCAACATCACATAAGAAATATATTCTCAATTTAACTTAAAATAATGGAAAAGAGTTTGCTGGCAATACAAAAATAAGCGAAATCTAGGTTCAGCTTTTTATTTTTACACGCCCTATCATTGTTGGATGTGCGGTTTAAACGAGAATACAAACGGGTTGGTGCGTAAGTACCTTCCTAAAGGTACGGATTTTTCTAAGTTGACTGCAGCAGGCCTGCCGCTCGTAGAAGATTTACTTAATAACCAGACACGTAAAGCTGACAATTATCACTCACCCAAAGAGGTCTTGGTCAAGCCCACAGCCAAATCAAAAAATTATGTGCTTGGTATGTGAACTTAGGAAAGTAAAAAATATCAATCAAATTATTTACAGAGAAACGGATTACCAACAGAGGATTTAAACTTGTGAGTTTTAGGTTATTAGCCTAA
>CALJEW010000026.1 GCA_938074585.1 uncultured Rhodospirillales bacterium
ACAAAAACGGTTGTATTCGATTTGGGTGGTGTGCTGATTGATCATGACCCACGATATTTATATAGAAAACTATTGCCTACAGAAAACGAATTGACCGCTTTTTTGACAGATATTTGTCATCACGATTGGAATGAAAAGCAAGACGCTGGACGCTCTTTAGTTGAGGCCACGGCGGAACGGATTTCTAAATTTCCGGATCATTCCGAACTGAGTGAAGCTTATTATGGCCGTTGGGAGGAAATGCGATTAAAGGCACAGTTAAAATTTTTGAAGAGCTGCGGGCTCTTGGAAAACCAACTTAAGGATTATCTAATTTTTCAGCTGAAACTTATGTCACGGCACGTAAACACTATGACTTTATGGACTGATTCGAAGGGATTATTGTTTCGGGTGAAGATAAATTGATCAAACCGGATATTAGAATTTATGAGTTGCTGTTAGAGCGTTATGGGCTTAATTATGAAGATCTGATTTTTATTGATGACCGTAAAGATAATATCGAAGCGGCTAAAACATTGGGCATCACCGGCATTCATTATACTTCACCCGAAAAATTACGCCAAGGACTTAATAAACTAGGATGTCTTTAAGTTCCCCCGACGTTGAAAGATAGAGAAGAGTAGAATGATTTCTAAGTTTGGTGTTTTTCTGTATGTGGCTGTTTTATGGATATCGCCAGGGGTAGCAAAAGAAACGGTCTTTGTTCTTGATCATACACTCAAAGCTTGGGACAAAATTACGTTCGATAACAAAAAACCTAATCGGTTTGGCATCTGCGGGGCGGGTTGCATTGAAGTTGAAACAGCAGCCAGTGTTTCGATGATAAGCAAACCTGTATCCATTGATTTAGCGAAGTATCCCGTTTTTTCATGGGAATGGAAAATAGATAGCCCTGTGGCTATTTCTGATTTGACGGTCAAGGGCAAGGATGACCGATCTGTGGCGGTGTATGTGGCTTTTCCGTATGATCCGGATAAAGCCAGCTTTTCGGAAAAAATTTCACGGACGATGATCGAGATTTTTCAAGGATCAGACGCACCGGGCCGCAGTATTTCATATGTGTGGGGTGGTTATGGCAGCCCGGCGGATGTAGTCGAAAGTCCCTATTATGGCGCAGTTAACGCAATGATTATTGGCCGCAATCAGTCGGCTCCAGTTGGCGATTGGATTTTTGAAAAAATGGATTTAGTTGCCGACCACAAACGCATATATGGTTACGTTCCAAGCACAGTATCACATGTGTCCATTAGTGCGGACAGCGACGATATCGGCGGGCAAAGACGCTCCTTTGTTCGCAATATTGAATTTAGCGCTAAATAGTTTCTAAAGTGCTGCTTTTGCGGTTTTTAAAATTTCTGCAAAAGCCTCTGTCACACCCGGAACCGTGGCGATAATTTCACAGCCATGGGTCAAGCCATTGTCCGCTTCCGCATCCACTGTATGGGCACCCGCTTCACGTATAATGGCAATTGCGCCATAACAATCCCATGAATTGATGTGGGGCTCGTAATAGCCAATGTATCTTCCGCAAGCAACGTAAACCAAGCCTAACGCGCCGGAACCCAAACACGTATACATGCCGCCAGCTTCTAAGTGCGTCTTTAAAACGCTGACTACAGATTGGGGCGTAACGCGGGGTGAGTAGCCGATGCAAAAGCGACCATCTTGGATCGATGTTGAGGTATCTGGGGTGATTTTTTTGCCGTTTAATGTGGCTCCGTTGCCTTTAAGCGCGGCAAACAGTTCATCATGCGAAGGATCAAAAATAAGCCCAAATTTTAATTCACCATCAACCATAAACGCGATGGAAACGCACCACATGGAAATGCCTTTAACGAACGGGGCGGTGCCGTCGATGGGATCAACAACCCAAATTCCTTGGCCCGGTTTAGGTTCTATTCCACCTGATTCTTCGCCAAAAAAAGCATCTTCAGGATAAGCGTTTTCAACAGCCGACCGAATTAAATCTTCGGTTTCAATATCGGCTTGGCTTGCCATATCTTGCAAACCCTTGGATTCAATATTGAGTTGGCTAAGATTTTTAAAATAGCTATTGGCATGGGCGCCTGCATCGCGGATCACTTGATGGGCAAATTCAAAACGTTGTTTTAAAGCATTAGAGTCCAAAGAATAAGTCCTTTATGGTTAGGCGTGAGGGTGGTTTTATTATTCTACACTCTATTTCTACGTTTTTTTTCGGGAAAGGGAAACTATGCTTCAAAAATACGTGCTTTGTTGTTTGATTTGAATGGCACTTTAATTGACATCGGCGAGCTGCATTACGAAGCAACAGTTAAGGCTTTGAAGGCGCTTGGAGGCTCTATTGATCGGCAAACCTATGATCAAAACATCCATGGCATAACAACGCCCACATTGCCCTAGAAGGCACGACGCGTGATCTTTATGAAGAACCAGCTGATCTGTTTGTTGCCGATTTTATCGGCGATGCGAATTTGGTCGATGTGCAGATTAAATCTGTTTCGGGTGAGTTGGAAGAAGTGGAAATTACTTCATTGCGGTTATCGTTGCCGCACCGGAATTTAAAATTGGGCGCGGCTCATGTGGCAATCCGGCTTGAATCATTTTTAGTCTCAATCGACTAAAGTTCGAAGGGTATTTCAGGAACCATAAATAAAGCAGTTTATCTGGGCAACTACATGGAATATGTGATCACCATAGATTTAGGTGACTTGTTTGTTGTGGCGTCTGACTTGGTCAACACCATTGCCCCCCGAACTGGCGTCAAAGTAACGCTGGCGAGCCATGGTGTGACATTAGTTGCGAATTAAACGCTGATTTCTGTCAGCCACGTTTCAATTAAAAAACGAGCGATTGAATCTTTTCGGGGCAGGTGGAACTTAGTGTCGTCGTCGCCCCATTCACCAAACGTTCTTAAATCAGGTGCATCAAACCAACCAGCAGCTTCAATTTCGTGCTCGTCTATTTGAATGTCGGTGGTGGTGGCTTCGCCCCAAAACCCCAACATAATTGATGCCGGAAAAGGCCACGGTTGAGACGCTTGATAGGTGACGTTTTTTACGCGAATTCCGGCCTCTTCTTGAACTTCCCGGGCAACGGCTTCTTCTAAGCTTTCACCGGGCTCAACAAACCCAGCCAGCGTTGAATAATTACCCTCAGGCCAAATCGCTTGGCGACCCAATAAACATTGCGCCGGGCCAGATGCCGGTTGATGGGTGATCAGCATGATGACAGCCGGGTCAGTGCGTGGGAACGAGGGCGCGCCACATTCGTATGAGGTGCACTTACGCATATGGCCGCCTTCGTGGGACTTGGTTGGAGCCCCACAAACACCGCAATGCTGATGGCGTTTGTGCCAAAACAACATGCCTCGTGCATGAGCTAATAAGGATGATTCATCTGCTCCCAGCAAAGGTCCTACTTGGCGCAAATCAACAAAATTACCTTGATTGACCAGCGCATGCGCGGGCTCTTCTTCCAAAGATGAAATGTCGGCTGCAAAATATGCAACGTCACCGGAAATGCCTAAAAGAGTTGTTTGGTGCGCTAGTTCTAGAATTTCGCTCGCATCAGCGCGATCAACAACGCGCGATTTAGGCGCGCTGGGTAAATCATCAACCAGATTTTTACTGCGCCAAACAGGCACAATTTGTGTTTTTGGGTGGGCCAGTTTGGCTGAGATCCAGTCTTCGTCCTTGCGTAAAAGCCCGGCGCGGTCCAAATGACCGCCTGCATATCTAATAAAAGGTTTCATAGGCGCTAACTTGGCATAGCAGGCCAGCCCCCGCAACCTGAGACACCAAAAAAGAATCTACCATAAAATCTTCCATATATAGATAAAAAATGGCTCGTTCCCCAAGATTTTGTGTTATATCATAACAATATGAGGTTTGGGGAAAGAGCGCATGCGAAGATTGAAAAAGCGGGGCATATGGAAAAGCAGTTTAGGCTGTGGTCTTGCATTACTTTTGTCGGGTTGTGAAATGGCATCGTCTGCCAAGACTTTTATTCCTGCACTTCTAGGCCTTTCAGCCTTGCCATCAATCAGCAATATTATTACGGATTACAGCAACGACACTTGCGCTCTGGTGTCACCCAAAGCCTTAAAACAGGTTAATTGGACGCGGGTTCCTGAAATAAATATGCGAATTCGCAACGACGAGTTTGAGCCGATGATCGTGCAAATGACCCAAGGTTGGCCCTATACTTTTAGGATCAGAAACCGCGATGGCCGCGCGCATTCATTTAATGCCAAAAATTTTTTTAGAAACGTCGCCATGGTTCGGATTACCATTGACGGTAAACGCCAAGACGAAACCTGCTTTGCTAGCCTTAAAATCCCAGCCCATACCACAGCTGAAATGCAATTGGTTGCGGCGGTTGATGGGCATTTTGATTTCCACGATAACTGGTTTCCAGCTCAATCGTTGATTTCTGGCGGTGCGGATGGGGTTATTATTGTTGAAGAGCGCCGAAACGCGCGCCAAAATTAGGCTTTGATTTTTTTTGTGATTGGTGTGTTGTTGGGGTTGGAGTCTTCGGAGTAGGCTTGTTATAGTACCTGTGGAAAGTCGGCGTTGGATAGGCTCCTCGCGAACTCGGTCAGATCCGGAAGGAAGCAGCCGCAACGAGATTTTGCCTGGGTCAGTGTCCGGCTTTCCACCTAAAGCGATTTGAATGGTGAACATAGCCCTTAATTTTATAGCCCTTAAATAAACGGTATAGCCATGAATGATG
The DNA here is from genome assembly GCA_938074585.1 of uncultured Rhodospirillales bacterium. GTDB lineage: Bacteria > Pseudomonadota > Alphaproteobacteria > Rhodospirillales > Casp-alpha2 > JABMNT01. The sequence continues at coordinate 4,717 of CALJEW010000026.1, forward strand.
CGGACCCTTCGGTTTTAACTACAACGCTCGAAGGCTCTGCGACTGAGGCTTACCGGGTTCTTGCACGCAAATACCGCCCCACAACATTTTCAGGTTTAATCGGCCAAGACGTTCTTGTCCGCACTTTAACCAATGCTTTTCAATCCGGACGCTTGGCCCATGCGTTTATTTTGACCGGGGTTCGGGGTGTTGGTAAAACCACAACGGCGAGGATTGTTGCCCGGGCACTCAATTGCATTGGTGTGGACGGAAAAGGCGAGCCAACGACGGAGCCTTGTGGTGTGTGTGTGCATTGCACCTCGATCGCGAATGACCGCCACGTTGATATTTTGGAAATGGATGCCGCCAGCCGCACTGGCGTTGATGATATTCGAGAATTAATTGAAGGCGTGCGCTATCGGCCGACATCAGCGCGTTATAAAGTCTATATCATTGACGAAGTTCACATGCTGTCGAAAAACGCATTTAATGCGTTGCTGAAAACGCTTGAAGAGCCGCCAGAGCACGTAAAATTCATTTTTGCGACCACGGAAATTCGTAAAGTACCGATTACGGTGCTCTCTCGGTGCCAGCGGTTTGATCTCAACCGGGTCGAGATTGATGAGCTATCGAAGCATTACAACGGTATTGTTGGCAAAGAAGGCGCATCGATTTCAGATACCGCGTTGCATTTGATCGCCCGCGCTTCTGATGGTTCTGTGCGTGATGGATTGAGCTTGTTAGATCAAGCAATATCGCAAGCTGAAAGTGAAATCACCGAGCCGCAGGTTCGTGAGATGCTCGGTTTAGCTGATCGTTCGCAGACGTTCGAGTTATTGGAAGCCGTCTTATCTGGGGCCATTGCTGATACCTTGGCGCATTTTGATCATCAA
>CALJEW010000027.1 GCA_938074585.1 uncultured Rhodospirillales bacterium
TGGTTTACGTGTCGGTGTTATCCATCGTGCGCGTATCGGGTCGCCCGATAACGGAGACCGGCGTCAGAACTTGGTTTGAAGCGGGCGTACAAGCCGCAAACGCTATTGCTACCTTAGCCTTAACCTACACCTTATTCGGCATCAGTTTGGGCATTGGCAGCTTGGCCGGGCAAGATTTAAACCCCAGCACGGTATCGGGAGTCATTCGGTCTTTAACTGAAAACTTCTCCATGGCGTTCATGACAACGGTCATTGGCCTCCCCGTATCTGCCATCTTTCGTGCCATCTTATTGGTCGCCCACAGCCGTTCAGAAGAGCGTGCCAACGTTCCCTTCACCCCATTATCCGGAGAATAATTATGCGTTTTCTTTTCTTTAACATCGTCGTTGGGGCCGCCCTTCTTTATTTATATAACGGCGGAGATAGCGACCTTTCAACGTTTGCAAACAAAGCCAAAACAACAACCGAAGCCGTAGTCAAAAAAATTGCTAAAACAGAGGACTTTTTTGTTGCGGATGCACCGTCAAAACCCAGAAAGAAACCTTCTGGTCATGCCCGTGATGTCATCGAAGAACCGGCCCCTAAACCAACCACTGCGCCCAAAAAGCCAAAAGCACACACACGTGCACCGCTCCCCAAAAATGGGCCTATGGTTCTAGACAAACCAAAAGACAAAAAGTTACCGGCCATTGAGAATCCCATGACCGTAGCCAAACACATTTCGAAAGCACCTACCTTTGGCGATACACAAAAATCTGTAAGCCCCGAAATTGCACAACGCCGAGCAGAGGTTTTTGGCGAAGCAAATTCGCAAGCAACAGCCTCACAAGGTCAAAAATTTGCATTAAAAGAAGGTTCAAGACTGATGTCCGTCTCTGATCGCAGGCAAGCCTTAGAAAGTTTGGCCGAAGAAATGGAAATGCTGTTTCTAGAGAACGTTGGAGGATAAGAAAATTAATAAGCACACCACCACATTATCAATCTTGGTTACGGGTGTGCTTGCCTATCTTTTGATTAACCCCATGGAAGAGCCGGTTCAAAAACCAAAAAAGAATACCACCCAAAATCAAATCAAACAGGCACCAGAACCAACACCGCCTTCTGTAGTCATGGCAACTGTCACCCTGCCCCCTCCACCCGCGCTTGAGCCCGCACCCGTTAAAAGCATAGCCCCCCTTGTAGCCGCCCCGGCAAAGCCAACACCCGCTTCCACCAAGCAGATTGAACCCATGTCTGCCACGCTGGAGCTTAAATCCGCACCAAAACCTGCGCCAATTCCGATAACACCTATTGCTTTAACCCCATTGAAGTCGATCGCAAAACAACCGCGCCCCATTGCCACCCCAGTTCTAGTTAAACTGGCCCCAAAACCCACACAAAAGCAGATAAAACCTCAAGAGAAGACGCCTGTTAGAAAATCCACTGCTCAACCCAAATCAACAACAGAAACAAAAAAACAAGGCCGCCCGCTTCTGAAACTTCTAGAATTCGGAAAAGGCCCAAGTATCGAAATTACTTGGCCCAGTAAAACATCAGAACGCGCCCGGTTATATGATTTATTTTGCCAATGCTACGGCATGCGCGTTGCACTCATGAACGACGCCGGGCTTTTGTTTGATGATCAATCACCCCGCGGTCAAGCGTGGGGTTTAAACACAGATCGGTTCAGTGGTTTCGTGCGTCAATCCCAAGGCCGAGCCACACGGGCCGAAACATCCGATATCAATTCGATCCGATCCCACCATGGATTTCGAACTGGGAACACGGTTCGATTGTTCCCCCGCGAAACCGATGCCTTGTTATTGGGCGGGCTGCAAAACCTAATTGGCGACTCTTATTTAAACAGCAAAACCATTCGCGCCGCCTATCAAGTTTCAGGGTGGCGGGTGCGGATATCCGACATTTATGCTGGAAACAACCCAATTATAGGCACCATTGATTTATCTGGTGCCGTCAAAACCAGATGTAAAATTTAAGGAGATTTTCTATGACCTCATTTTTCAATCAACTCAAAGCGATCGCCTTTTTAAGCGCCTTGGCTTTATCACAGCCAGCGGCTGCCAATTTGAGCGCGTTGATTTCTATTCATGAAGGCGGCAGCGATATGTGGGAACAACGGGGCCGCATTCAGGACCTATTAGAAAAGAAATTTGGATTTGATCGGGTTCGTTTTTTGGTCGATGCCACACCAGCTGAAATCCCTGCGCGCATGCAAACTTTTTTGGAAACTCCCGCACAACAAGACGACCGCCGATTTGTTTGGGTAAGCGGATTTAACCGATATGAAGACAGTTCCGTTTGCGCCGATACAAAATTCCAAACCATCAAGCCCAGCGCCACCAGTTTTATTTTGGCCCCCAGCTGCTACACCGATATCATCTCCCTACCCCAAGGGACCCGACATTTTTCATTAACCACCCCAACCCCCATCACGCAAGCAGCACGGCTTGGCCGCACTCATGCCAACACCGCCCCCTGGATTGCCGTCTTAGCATTACCCTCCTCCAATGAGCCGATTATCCAAGGCACCAATTCATTGATTTTTGATTATCTGAACACAGCACAAAATAATCAAATGGACCCTGCAGCATTGCTACATCATTTACGCGTTCGCTTTCGTTGGAACGGATCAAACTTCACCCCGCAATTGGATTTATTTGATCGGGGAATACAGCGCACTCATTTACGCCCCTTTGGAATTCGTCACTCTCAATCCTCAAATCATGCTTCATTTGGCGGGTTGCCCACCCGCGCCCGAAAGTCTCAGCTTGCGTTGTACAGCAAACCATATGGTCTTGATGGGTTGACTATTGCAACCCAAAACAAACCGGTGCGCATCCTTCGCCGGGATCACGATGGGGACATGCGCTTTGTTGCGATTGGGTCTTCCTTTTTTGGATGGGTGAAATCTAATGACTTGGTTAATTAAATCGCCAAATAAATTCCTGCGCTTAAGCTGCATAATTTCTGTTTTGATCGCCATGTCGGCATGCACTCAAATCCGTTATGTCGATCATACCAATTCAAAACGCATGGAAAAACAGACCGAAGACCCGTCCGCGTTTTCACGCAAAGTCGTTTTTCATTTGGCCAACGCTTTTTATGAAACACCACCCAATTGCGTTATGATTTTACCAATAAATTTAAAAGGCATTAACAAAAGCACGGCCCACATGGTTGAAGATGCAGTCAGCCGACATGCAACGAACCGCTTTGATAAAACAATCACATCGCGTCATGTAAAGTTTGCGGCCCGCAAAAGGGCATTAGACCCCACTCATTTAGGCGACCGCAAACGCTTAGGTCGCTCGCTTCGGTGTGATGCTCAGTTAGAAATTAAAACGGTAGGTGTAGAAAATTTTTACGCACTTGTCTGGGCAGATTTATCTGTAGCTCTTCAGCTCACGTTGGTGCGCAGCCGAGACCATGCTCTTTTATGGCGCGGCAAACATAAAGCCCGGCGCGCTGATGGTGGGTTGCCCCTAACCCTCATTGGGGCCGGGGCCAGCATGTTTGCGGCTGGGAAATTGGCTGGTAATACGGATGTTTTACCCTCAATGATCGATGATGCTGTGCGCCGAGTGATGGTCAGCCTGCCCGATATGCGAGTTTATTGATAACTATACGCAATGTATATGGAAAATCTAGCCTGTTCATAGATTTTCCTCAACCCTGACGAAAAGGACCAAT
>CALJEW010000028.1 GCA_938074585.1 uncultured Rhodospirillales bacterium
CGGTGATTGGCTCATGCTTTCTTGCCCACCGGCAACAATAATGTTTGCATCGCCCAATTGAATAGCTTGGCTACCCAAAGCAATAGTTCGAAGGCCGGAACCACAAAGCTGGTTAATAATATAGGCCGTTTTTTCGACAGGTATGCCCGCGTTAACCGCAGCAATACGCGCCGGGTTTTGACCTGTGCCAGCAGTTAAAACTTGACCTAAAATGACTTCATCAACATCTGCCGGCGCAATGCCTGCGCGTTCAAGCACGGCAGTAATAGTAATTTGGCCTAAATAGTCAGCGGGGACAGAACTTAATGCTCCTCCAAAAGCACCAACCGGAGTGCGGGCAGCAGCAACGATAACAACATCAGACATCTTGTATTCCTCTACATATGGAATTGGCTTATAACTGAAAATGGTATTTTTGAACCGTTATACAGTTTGCTTCGCACTTGCGAGAAGGCTCTCATTTAAGTTTATAAGTGGGATACTGTATTTACGCAAGAAAAATTGTGCACCTGCGAAGAGGGTTGAGCTAGGCTGAGGCGCAATGTGGTTAGGTAAAGTAAATGCGCACCAATACCTGAATGGAAATCCCAAGGGGTGGCCAACAAAGATAAGGATGCACTTTTGTTTGAATTGTTATTGGCTATAGCAAGCGCAAGCAGGCCGCCCATGCAATATCCAAGAACAGATGGTTTGGTGTCGGATAATTGGCAGGCAATATCAAAAAAGGCCTGTAAAGGTCCTGTTATATAAGATTCTAAATTGAAATTTTGTTCGGCTTCGCTTGGATGCCCCCAGTCGACCATTAGGGGCCTTAACCCTTGTGTCGCCATGTGCCGGACAAGGCTTCTATCTTCGGTTAGGTCCAGTACATAAGCCCAATTTATCAGGGATGGAATCAACAACACGGGATGCTGTGCTTGCCCTTCTTCTTTTGTACCATAATCGAGCAATCGCGCTGCCCCAATTTGTTTTAAAACGCGGGGTTCAGGGGGGCGGTGCCTGCGTGGATGCTTTTTATAGGCTTTGATACCTCGAATAAACTGAGATATGCGTACGTTAAGTTCATCCAAAAGAGCTTGGTGAATAGCAGCATCATCAAACTTATGGGCAAGATAACGGAGCTCATTTTCTTTTTCTGACCCGGATGTTGTGTTCAGTGGGCTGGTTTTGTTCAAGTTTAGCGACCCGTTCTTCCAATGAGGTAATGCGCTCAAGCAGTTGAGCCATGATATGAATTGACTGTTCAAGTGAAACGGTAACGGGCGCGGTCCCACCGGATGCAGGGGGTGCTTTGGGGGAGGAGCTTGTTGCGTCATTTTCTTTTTGTGATCCGTCCGGAGCTTCGGCTGATTTTGTGGCACTGTTCATTGCATTTGCAAATGTTGCAACCCCAGTATTCATCATCGCTATTGTTTTAACCATTATTTCTGTCGCATTTTTATCTTGGGTAGCGCCTATTAGGTGCTCTTGCCATAGATCCATATAGCCTTTAGCGAGTTTTTCTAAGTCAGTTTGATCAGCCATGCTGCAGGGCGATCCTTATTGAAGGGATATTATTAATCATACAAGTATAGTCAATTTTATGGCAAAGTGGAACATTTCATTGCGGCGCAGCATAATCCACGTTAGTTTCACAATGAAATAAAATTGGGTGGATAAGTATGGAAGATCAAGCAGGGACAGAGAAGAAGCCGATAACGATTAAAAAATATGCAAATCGACGATTGTATAATACATCAACAAGTTCCTACGTCACGCTGGATCATTTGTCCCAGATGGTAAAAGAAGGCACAGATTTTGTTGTTTATGATGCAAAGTCGGGTGACGATATTACGCGCCAAGTCCTAACCCATATTATTGTCGAAGAAGAAGGCAAGGGCGGGCAAAATCTTTTGCCTATTGGTTTTCTGCGCCATTTGATCAGTTTTTATGGGGATAGTTTGCAAACCGTGATTCCCAATTATTTAGAGCATACGATGCAATCGTTTGCTCAAAATCAAGATCAAATGCGCGAATATATGGGCGAAGCCGTTGGAGGGCTCCCCCCCTTTGGGCGTTTCGATCACGCTGGAAAAAAGAATATGGTAATGTTTGAGAATGCTATGAAAATGTTTGCTCCTTTTTATCAGGCTGGAAACACGAAGCCACCTAAGCCGAATAATGACCCCGCTCCACCAAATCAGCCGACCACAGATTCAGAGACTGAAAAACTTGAAATGCTACGGGCGCAATTGGAAGCGATGCAAAAACAATTAGATGGCTTATCCCGTGACGAATAATTTGATTGGTATTTAAGTTTTTTATGTTCTACTCAAAAGCTAAGACTGCAATTAAAACCATTTAATTGATTTACCCTTTTTTGCAACATTATAAAGCCGAAGATCAGGTTGACAAACGTTCACAGGGCTTAATATCTGAATTTTCAAAGCATACAATTTTATGCACTTTCCAGCCATAATATATGTTATCACTAATGTATGTTAAGAAATACACTGGTGATTAAATAGATTCGCTAGATTATTAGACCAAGATGGATATTTACTTATAAAAAGATTTTATAAAGTGATCTGTCTTTGGGTGTACTTGTACTTACTGGGTTCTAGTCCGCACATAATAGGAGGAATAAGTTATCGGAAATAGATCAGATTTAGGTGCACTGGCTGGTGGCGTCGCGCGTGTTGTTAATCGGGTGACCGATACGGACCATCATGTTGGTATCCGAATTCGCGAACGGCGGGTTATGCTGGGACAGTCCCAGTAGCAAATGGCTGAACTTATTGGTGTTACATATTAACAAGCTCACAAGTATGAGCGTGAAATAAATAGGATATCTGCAGGGCGACTTTTTGAAATAGAACAAGTTCTTCGTGTTCCTGTTGGTTACTTCTTTGAAGGTTTGGGAGATCTGGATGATGCTGACTTACCAACGCGCCAACGGATGTGTATAGAAGTAGCACACAATTTTGCACAAATTGAAAATGAGCGCCACCAAGAGGCATTAAGCCAAATGGCGCGTGCTTTGGCGGTTAAAGTTTAGTCATTCCATCTAGTGCTTAGTTAGTACTCATGTGCGTTGATTTTTAAGGAAGTTCACGCACGACTCTGAACCCAAGCCAATAGCTCTTTACGCCCGGTGGGTTTTTTGCGCGGTATGATGCGCGTGCAACTTTATTAAAATAATAAAATGATCCTCCACGAATAACTCGAAATTTGCAGTTCCCGGTCATTCGCGGTACTGTTGTAGGCTTTGCACCTTCATGATTTGGATTCCAGCAATCTGAAACCCATTCGAACACATTGCCTGTGGTATCAAACAATCCAAAAGGATTGGGACTGAAGGAGCCAACGGGGGCAGAGCTTTTTGCACTCCATTGGCTCTTGCAATCTTTGCAGTTGGCGTTGTTTTCACCGGGCTTTTTACCCCACCAGAAAGCGGTTGTTGTACCTGCCCTATGCACATACTCCCATTCCGCTTCTGATGGCAGGCGGTACGTGTTGCCGGTTTTTTTTGATAGCCATTTTGTATATGTTTTGGCTTGATGCCATGTGACATTTATCACCGGCCTGCCATCTGTACCCCAATTATGATCATTCGGATTATGGGTGCAGATTTGATCTTTTAAACATGCATACCATTGATCGAAAGTGATTTCGTATCGTCCCACAGCAAATGGGGCCGATATACTAACAATATGTGCAGGCCGTTCGGCTTTACGCCTTCCGTTTAATCCCATGGTAAAAAGCCCAGAAGGGACGACAACCAATTCAGGACAATCGGGACAATCGCGAAATACGGTGCCTTTGGTGAGAGGTGATTTCGAATCTGCTTGAGCATTTACCGATATAAAGCACAGAGAAACGGCAAAGAGGCCTAGGGCACGCTTTACATTTATTGAGCCAAGGGTCATAGGATATAAATCCATACAATGTAGGTCCTGTACGTTTCGTTTATTAGTTATCTAAGCGATCTAATTTAGATAACGCCCACTGGGCCGTGTTGGCAACAATTTCAGAACGGTCATTTGTCAATTTCTGGGCGCTTAATTTAAGTGCTGTTAGATTGCTGTTGCCGATGGCTATTAAAACGTTGCGCACGAAGCGATCCCGGCCTGTTCTTTTAATGGGTGATCCGGCAAAAATTTTCCGGAATGTTGTGTCGTCTAATTCAGCTAAATCTTTCAGGCGTGGTGCAGTTAATTCTATACGAGGCATAAATTGTTTTTCTTGCGTTGGGGATGCAAACTTATTCCAAGGGCAAACAGATAGACAATCATCACAGCCATATATGTGATTACCCATATTGTTCATTAATTCGTGATCAATGTCGGATTTATGCTCAATGGTTAAATATGAAATGCACTTCGTTGCATCCAATTCATAAGGTTTTGGAAAAGCATTTGTTGGGCATACACGTTGGCACAAATCGCATGTTCCACAGTGGTCTACGGCGGGAGTATCGGGGGGGATATCAAGTTCCGTGAATATTTCACCTAAAAATAACCACGAACCATAATCTTTGGATACAATATTCGTATGCTTCGCTTGCCAGCCCAATCCAGCCCGGGCGGCTAATGGTTTTTCCATGATCGGAGCTGTGTCGACAAAAACTTTAATGTCTTCTGAAAATTCCTCAACCAACCAGCGACCTAATTGCTTTAGACCCTTTTTTACAATGTCATGGTAATCTTTTGTCGCTCGAGCATAAACACTAATATTACCACGGTCCGTATATTCTAAGTTTGTCAGCGGGTTTTCAGTTGGGCCGTAGTTCATGCCAAGAACAATAATTGACTTAGCGCTGGGCATTGTTTTTTGTGGGTCAGGGCGCCGCCCATGGGTATTTTCCATCCAAGCCATTTCGCCGTTCCATCCGTTTGATAGAAACTTTGAAAGGGCGTGTTCATCGCCGGGGGCTGCAACTGTTGATGTGAACCCAACGGCATCAAACCCTAACGCTTTGGCTTTGGCTCTAATTTTTTCTTTAACCATAGTCTCGCCATTTCCAAATGAATGTGTTATCTGACCGTCGAATTTGTTTTAAAAGGTGTCACAGAATGAACTTTAAATATACAGCTCTCTATATAGCTTTGATCGTTATAGTCAATTATGCCTTTTTTGTGGTGCCATTGGTTGATTTGCCAGGTGGTGAAAAATGGCCACCGGTCGCTTTATTAGTTGGCTTTGTTTTTGTTGCCCGCGATTTCGCCCAGCGTGAAATTGGTCATTCGGTTATTCTGGCAATGCTGGTTGCTGCGGCAATAAGTTATTTTATGGCCGATCCGTTTATCGCCCTTGCAAGCTTAAGCGGGTTTTTAGTCAGCGAGTTTCTGGATTGGGCGGTTTACTCGTTCACCAAAAAGCCGTTCAGCCAACGCGTTTTGTATTCCAGCGCTTTGGGAACCCCCATCGATAGCCTGATATTCTTAAGCATGATCGGCATTGCATCTGTGCAAGGCGTGATCTTGATGACAGTTAGCAAAATGCTAGGCGCTTTGATCGTTTGGTATTTGATCAAAAACCGTGATGTGGCTAAAGTCGTTTAATTGGCTTCCACGACTATCGTTTCGAAGGTTATGTTGGCTGATTTTTCCAACATCCGGGATGCGGAGCAATATTTATTGCCCGATAATTTTACCGCTTCTTCTGCCTTCGCAAGGGACACACCCTTGCCGATGACCGTAAATACAGCATGAATTTTGATGAAAATGCGGGGGATACTGTCGGCCCGTTCGGCTTCCATTTCAACAGTTACATCATCAACGTTCTGACGCATTTTTTGTAATATTGATACGACATCTGAAGACGCACATGCCCCCATACCAAGCAAAAGCATTTCAAGTGGGCTCGGGCCAATGCTGGATTCTGAAGCGGATGCTTCCATTACAACGGCGTGGCCGCTGGCTGCTACACCCAAAAACTGGTCGCCTTCAATCCACTTAACGCGCACTTTCATACAGAGTCTCCTAATTTTGATAAAAAATTCAACGCCGTCCCAATTTGGGAGTTAACCCCGTCCTTTATACGTACCAACGCCTTGGTCGGGTATCCATACGTTGGCAGGGGCTTCGCCGGTTTGGTAAAATACATCTATTGGAATGCCGCCGCGGGGGTACCAATAACCACCAATGCGCAACCATTTCGGGCTTAGCGTTTCAACCAACCGTTTACCAATTCCAACCGTGCACCCTTCATGAAATGCAGCATGGTTGCGAAAGCTGGCTAAATAAATTTTTAGCGATTTACTTTCAACAATCGATTGGTCAGCAATGTAGTCGATGACCAAATGAGCAAAGTCAGGTTGGCCAGTAACTGGGCATACGCTGGTGAATTCAGGGCAAGTGAAACGGATTAAATAGTCCGTTCCAATTTCTGGGTTAGGCACGGCTTCTAGATGTGCTTCTTTAGGGGTTGCTGGAATTGAGTTCGATCCACCCAGTTGGCTTAAGCCATCAAATTGATTTTCGTTCATAGTATCCTCAAGCGTTGATAGTTAAATGGGGTCCATATCGCCGGCGGCTTGTTCTGCCGTGAACTGTTCCGCAAAAGTTTCTAAATCACCTTCTGCAATAGCACCGCGAATTCCCCGCATTAAATCCTGATAATAATGGAGATTGTGCCACGAAAGCAGGGTAGCACCCAAAATTTCTTTGCACAGTCCCAAATGATGGATGTAACCACGCGAATAGTTTTTACAAGCGTAACAGGTGCATTCGGGATCGATTGGGCGTGTATCATTCTTGTGGCGGGCGTTGCGCATATTTAGCTGGCCCATGCGGGTGAACGCTTGGTCGGTCCGCCCAGACCGCGTTGGAAGAACACAATCGAACATATCAATACCCCGCATCACAGCACCGACAAGATCAGCCGGTTTTCCAACGCCCATCAAATATCGGGGCCGATCGACCGGTAAATGCGGTGTTGTGTCTTCTAAAACTTTGAACATCATTTCTTGGCCTTCGCCTACCGCCAAGCCGCCTACCGCATATCCATCGAACTCGATTTCTCTTAAATTTTCAGCTGATTCTCGGCGTAATTCAGGGTAAATGCCGCCTTGTGCAATGCCAAACAAACCATAACCATCGCGCTTTACAAATACGTCTTTAGAGCGCCTCGCCCAGCGCATGGAGCGTTGCATCGATGTGTAGGCTTCTTTTTTTGTTGCTGGGAAAGGCGTGCATTCATCCAGAACCATTGTAATGTTTGAATCAAGCTTGTGTTGGATTTCCATGGAATATTCAGGCGTTAAGTTATGAGATGAGCCATCGATGTGGGATTTAAAAACAACCCCGTCTTCACTCATCTTCCGAAGCCCCTTTAACGACATAACCTGAAATCCACCCGAATCAGTTAAAATCGGGCCGGGCCAATTCATGAATGTGTGTAGGCCGCCAAAATGATCTACCCTATCCGCACCTGGGCGCAGCATCAAATGGTACGTATTGCCCAAAATAATTTGCGCACCGGTCTCGGCTACAGCTTCCGGTGTCATCGCTTTGATCGTGCCTGCTGTGCCTACAGGCATGAAGGCTGGAGTGCTGATATCACCATGCGCGGTGGACAATGTACCTAAACGGGCTTGCCCGTCTGTTTTTGAAATCTTAAATTTTAAATTGCTCATGGGCTCTTTTTAGGCGAAATCTCCGCCAGTTCCAATAGGGATGCGTCGCCATAAGAATAAAAACGATAGTTTTTATCCATGGCGTGTTGATAGGCATGTTTCATTTTATCCAGTCCGGCGAAGGCTGCAACCAGCATGAACAGTGTTGATTTGGGAAGGTGGAAATTGGTGAGTATTAAATCAACCACGCGGAATTTGTAGCCTGGTGTAATGAAAATATCAGTCTCGCCCTGGAATGCGCTAACTATACCGTCTTCGGATGTGGCTGATTCCAATAAGCGCAAAGATGTGGTGCCAGATGCGATAACGCGCCCACCGTTTTGTTTTGTTTGGTTGATCTGTTGGGCTGCATCAGGACTAATTTCGCCCCATTCCGAATGCATAACGTGGTCTTGGGTGTCGTCGACTTTAATAGGCAAAAATGTTCCCGCCCCCACATGCAATGTTAGCGGCACAATTTGCACGCCTCGTTCTTTTATCGCTTGAATAAGTTTCGGCGTATAATGAAGGCTGGCTGTGGGCGCTGCTACGGCCCCATCTTTTTCAGCAAACAGCGTTTGATACGACGTTTGATCGGCTTGTTTGCCTTCACGGGGGCGCTTGATATAGTGAGGTAAGGGCATGACACCATGTGTGCGCAGCGCATCCAAAAGCGCAATTCCTGACAAATTAAACCGAAGTGTGACTTCGCCCGCATCGCCCTTTTTTTCGACAACAGCTGAAAAGTCAGACGCGAACTGGATGGTATCGTTTGGTTTTAACTTTTTTGCAGGGCGGGCAAAAGTGCGCCAAATATTGGGGCCTTCTGATTTATGCAAGGTGACTTCAATTTTGGCCCCACCTTGGTTAGGTCCAGTTGGGGTTGTGCTTTCTTTTTTTCCAGTTAAGCGGGCTGGGATGACGCGGGTATCGTTAGTAACAATCAAATCATCCGGCTGCAATAAACTGGGTAGGTCCCGCATGGATAAATCTGAAAACGCTGCATTTACTGGAACGTGAAGTAAGCGTGCGGTGTCACGGGGCTCAACTGGGTGCTGAGCAATAAGTTTGGGTAAAAGTTCAAAATCGAAATCAGAGACGCGCATAGCGCTGGAACCTATAGAAATTTACTAGGGTTATAGAGACGCCAAATGATCGCTGGCATTAAAATAGGGCAGGTTATCTTGTGATGAACATCCGATCATGGATAACCGTTCGGCAATCTTAATTGCCTTTTGGTATTTTCTCTCAATCTCAGGGCCGTCATTCGTCTCGAACACGCCGCCGCACAATGAAATGCCAAAGTTTGCTTGAAGCGCCCGAATAATCGTTCCGGCCATCATCCCATCGGCAATATGCGACAGATCAAATTCTTTCTGTTTTACGATCTGAAACTTATTCTCGACCAAATACCCTCGGATATGGGTTTCTGCTATAAGAGCCGCATCCCAATAATCGGATTCTGAATCCGTTGCATCGCCAGAAACTTCAGCAAAAGCCATACAGAAAGTCAGAAACACCTGCTCTTTAGGTGTCGCGGACTTCCATGCCATGCGGTCCAAAGTATTCCAGATAGATAGATTCATCTCGCCATAGACTTTAGGGACGCGCTCGAAGAACAGGGTGTGCAATTTGTTTTCGCTCAGCGAACTATCTAGTTTCTGTTCTTTATAAATATCGATTGCTGAATAGGTGTTGCAAACGGGGCAGGTGTCGTTTTCGTATGTATCTTTTTTGTAGATCAGCGAACACCGAGTTCCGTTCGATAATTTATTGTTACACAGCAAATGGACTTCGTTATCTTCTTCGCCATCTTGTTGTTGGCCAATCCAATTAAAGCGGTTCATGTATTGTAGATATGAACGTCGGTGGCTCCACAGACTCCACTCTAACTTTTCCACAGGGCCGAACGTGCTCCAGTTGGAACTCACATCAATAACAACGCATTTCGTTTTACCGGGCGCGGACCGAAGACCACGTCCCACCGATTGTCCCCAAAGGACCTTCGATAGCGTTGGTCTTAAGTGGACAATAATATTACAAAACGGATTATCCCAACCCTCAGCAAGCACACCAACGGAAACCATCGCCTCGATTTCGCCCTTTTCATGGCACTTTAAAAGCTGCATGCGTTCTTTAAGTGGCGTTCCTGCTGTAACAAGAGCTGCTTCAATTCCTGCTTTTTGTATGGCCGCCAGAGTTGCTTCCGCAACACTGATGTCTGCACAAAACCATGCGGATATGGGTTTGTTTATAATTTTTGTACGCTCTTCGCTGTAGCTCCAGATGGCATAATCGATCATCGATGATTTGATGATCGCTGGGGCCAATGTTGCAACCGGGAAATCGCCTGAGGTGATATCAATGCTGCGTAAATCCAAATCATGGACAAAATGCGGGCGATAAACTGGTTGCACCAAAACGCCTTCGCTTATTAAGTCTTCAATATTAGCGCAATCGATAATCGCATCGAAGGCTAAATTAAGCTGGTCGCGCTGGTCACCGGTGCGGCGCTCAGGCGATGCAGTTAAGCCCATAAGCTGCGCGGTTTGTTTGCCGTTATTTTTAAATTCGTCGAGAATCCATTTGTAGCCTTGCCCATTTGGCGATACGCGGTGGGCTTCGTCGACAATGATTAAATCAGCCTTAGGGATGGCATCTGCGAGCATCGATTTTGCCCGCATGCTGGTCGACAGCAAAACATCGTAGCCATCAAATGCTTCTCCTTTGTCGGAGACCGTTAGTTTCCGAACGACATGCTTTTTGCTAAGTGCTCTTTCAAGCTGCTCTAAAAGCACCAGTCGATGGCACAATACGACAATTTTCTTACCCTTATAAAACCGTTCTATCAGCTCGCTTGCAAGCACGGTTTTGCCGGCACCTGTTGGGGCTTTTAGGATAAATCGGTTGTGTTGTTTTATGATCGACGGAAACTTGTCGATAATTTCTTGTTGCCATTTACGTAGTTGCATCGATCGCCTATTTGAATAGATGGAAACCCGCATAGTTCAGCGGGTAATGACAGGCAAAAGCACTGTGTCATTGAATCGACTAGTGTATGAGGGGTGATGAGGATTAATTCAAGTGTTTCTCGTCCTTAGTTGGCATAATTTTAATATTAATTTATTGGGCTGACCCATCTGACACGATTTAGGTGTTATTATAGGCAGTGTAAGAAAGAGCCAATTAAGTAAAACAAAACAAGATCATCTAATTTAATATTTTGTAGCTGGAGCTACAGCTCGGTACGCAGATGACCTTGTCAGGGTGAATCCAAAAACGGTGGTTTATTATTTTCATAGATTACGCGAGATCATTTCTCATCATTTTGAGCAAGAGGCTGACACGGTTTTCAGCGGAGAGTTCTAAGTTGGTGAAAGTTACTTTGGTGGCAAACGCAAAGGAAAGCGCGGCCGAGTTGCATTAGAAAAAGTCGGGATGTTCAGCCTTTTAAGGCCCAGAGGTAAGATCTATACGAAACGTTATAACCGCTGTTTTATTAGCAACATTATACCGCATTATTGAGCGCAAAGTTGTCCCGACAGTATCGTCTATTCAGACTGCTGGCGAGGTTGTAACGTGCTGGATATGTCTGAATTCAAGCATCTCTGTATCAATCATTCTAAATGGTTTGCAGACAAGAAAAATCACATCAACGGGATCGAGAGTTTCTGCTCTCGGGCCAAGCACCATATGAGTAAGTTTAATGGTGTTTCAAAGAAGCATTTCGGATTTTTTTAAAGAAATGTGAGTGGCGTTTTAACAACCCAAAACCGCAAGCTCAATTAAGAATGATAGAACAGTGGGTTAAGCCGCATTTAGCTTAGTTAGCTGGCTCAGCACCTAATTTATTTTAAAAGCCTTTTTCTACACAAAGGAAGCCTTGTTGGCTTGGAAGCCAACAAGGTGGACTTAAAGCGCATCATTAATGGCTAGGTCCAAAATAACTGCGTCGCCGTCAGCAACCTCAATAACCTGCAGAGATCGGTTAACTTCTAATTGATCGACTGGAACGGCGACCGCATGCCCTGTCATTAGAATAAGGGCAAACCCGATCCCTAAAACTCTAAGAATTGGCAAAAGCCATTTTGCAAACAGCAGCGGCTGAATGACCCTCATCGCGTAAGCTGTGTAGCGTTAACGCATTGTCGCGTTTTGCATAGCGTTGCCCCTTTTCGTCGGTTAATAGCGGATGGTGGTGATAGGCAGGCGTATCTAGCCCCAATAGAGCCTGTAAAAGCCGGTGGATGTGGGTTGCGGAATACAGGTCTTGGCCGCGCGTTACGCAACTGATGGCTTGAATATGATCGTCAACCGTAACTGACAGGTGATAGCTGGTTGGGATGCCTTTGCGGGCTAAAACTGGGTCGCCAAATTTTTCAGGGGTGGCTTGTTGGTCTCCGGTTAAGTGATCGTGCCACGTCAACGGGCCGGTTTGGTGGATGGCGGATTCTGTTTTTAATCGCAAAGCAAAAGGGATACCCGAAGCCATGCGTTCTTGACGTTCTTCCTGGCTTAAACGACTGCATGTTCTGGGATACAAGGGGCCTTCTGGGCCGTGAGGGATGTTATGCGGCGCATATCCTGCGGCGGCTATTTCATCGCGGATGTTTTTGCGGCTACAAAAGCAGGGATAAAGTAAATCCATGTTTTCTAATGTCGTTAACGCACTTCGGTACGCATTCATGTGTTCTGATTGGCGCCTGACAGGGGTTTCCCAATTAAGGCCAAGCCATTTCAAGTCTTCTAATATTTGAGTTTCATATTCTTTTTTGCAGCGTTCTGGATCAATATCTTCGATCCGAAGCAGAAATCTCCCGCCTTGGTTATGCGCATATTGCTCAGCAAATAAAGCCGAATAGGCGTGGCCTAAATGTAGGTGCCCTGTTGGGCTTGGAGCGAACCGGGTCATAAAAGTCATGATAGTTGATAGCGGTTTGTGACGGTGCGTGACAAGGGGTAGTGTCATCGGCTACCAAAAGGTAGAATTATTGAGATCCCTACAGCTTAAGGAAATAAAGATGAACGATCATTCCGCACTTCAAGGCCCAAGTGTTGCACCTGCTTCTGGTCAACCCGCCAAACAACTTGTTATTTTTTGTCATGGCGTTGGGTCTGATGGTCAGGACCTCATTGGTCTAGCTCCTTATTTTGCCAAAGTATTGCCTGACGCTCAGTTTGTTTCCCCAAATGGCCCCGAAGCTTTTGATTTGGCCCCTGCCGGGTATCAGTGGTTTTCCTTGAACAGCCCAGATCTAGCGTCCCGTTTAACTGGCACACAAGCCGCTGCCCCGGTTTTGGATGCTTATATTGATCAGCAAATGGCACTATACGGCTTGGGAGCAAAAGACGTGGCTTTGGTTGGGTTTTCCCAAGGCTCCATGATGTCTTTGCATGTTGGAATCCGGCGTCAGCAACAACTGGCCGGTATTCTTGCTTATTCTGGGGCCATTATTGCTCCAGATTTGATCGCTGGTGAGCTTAAGACGCAGCCGCCTGTATTGATGATGCATGGAGCTACGGACGATGTGGTGCCTGTAGAGGCCCTGTACGAAGGGGTTGCTGCTTTGCAAGGATCAGGTGTTTTGGCCCGAGGTGAAGTTGTACCGCACTTAGGGCATAGTTTAAATGATAAGTGTATTATGGAAGGTATGGATTTCTTAGCTGAATGCTTTGGTGTTCCCTTGCCCCAACCAACAACGACTTTATAAAATGCAGACACAGCAGAAAATATATAATTTAAGTGTTATGTAAGCCAAATGAGGTTATCGAGGATCTCTGACAAAGGAGATCCACAATTGCTAACAGCTTAGCACCATCTGACCTGAGACCAACGATGCTAGATTTACACTCTTAATAAACGATGAGTGACGCAATTTGGAATTGCCGTTGATGTCGGTGTCAACCAAGGCGCAATCAGCCGTGAACTCAAGCGTAACAGGTTTTTTCACGGTTATAGATTTTTACAGGCGCACCGCTTTGTAGAGCAAAGAAGCTTAGCAAGGTAAGGTGTGGCGCGTGTAACTTCGCCTTGCCTCGTCGTACTTGCGCGACAATCAGTGGAGCTCTCAGCGAATCTGCGGTGCACTCAACCACGAAGACGGCACAAAAGTCAGTTATAAAAGCCTTTATCGGCACATCTGGTTGGACAAACACAAGGGCAGAACGCTCTATTTGAATTTGCTGCAACGTGGCAAAAAGCGCAATACGCGTGGTGTTGCAACGGCGGGGCGTGGTTTGATCCCAGGTCGCATTGACATTGCGCACAGGCCCGCGATTGTTGATTCAAAATCACGCCTTGGTGATTGGAAGCATGATAGCATGATAGCTTGATAGCATTATTGGCGCGAAACACAGAGGTGCCATAACCAGCATGGTTGAGGGAA
>CALJEW010000029.1 GCA_938074585.1 uncultured Rhodospirillales bacterium
GGCGCAAAAGCTAACCATACGGCCTGGAACGGAAGGCCCGTCGTCCCTTCAAGCAAAACAGCAATGATGGCAGCGAACCCAACCATAAATATGGTTGATGCAATGGCCGCTGTTAAGACGTGGAACACTTGAGCTAAAGCGATGCCAGCAAATCGTGCACCAACCATTGTGCCTATAACAAGTTGGGCAATATTTACGATTTCGATGGGTGGTTTAGCATGGGTTAAACCTGTGGCATGAATTGCAGCGCTTAAAACCATTGGGCCCAGAAGTTGAGCTGAGGGAATGCGGAGTAGCTTACCTCCATATATGCCTACGATTGCACATGAAACCATGATGGAAGCATCGATAAGGCTGAGATTTATGACAGATCCTAATGCCGACATTCCGCCCGGCGTATAACCTTCAAATATGCGGAACCACAGGGGGATGATCAGAACTGTTATGAAAACCCGCACGCTATGTGTTAACGCAATTTCACGTTCGTCGCCACCGGCATCTTTGCCGACAATAACCATGGTTGCTAGGCCGCCGGGGGTTGCGGAAAAGAAAGCTGTTATCGGGCCCATGCCAACGTATCGATAAAATAAAGTGCCAACAACAGCCGTAATAACAAGGACGTAAACGATCATCAAGGAAATGCTAGGTATCCAAGAACCAAAACCAACCATGGTTTCAGGTGTAAAAGCGCTGCCGAGCATTAATCCTAATATGGGGATGACTAAGGACCTTACTTTTGGGGCCGTTTTTAGTCGTACACCGGATAAGCTGGCGATCGTGGTGACAACCATAGCGCCAATCATCCATGCCAATGGCATATGCATCAGATCGAAGGCAAAGCCGCCCGCAGCCCCTAAAAATAGGGTTCCCACAATTGCTGGTAAGTCTTTGCGCTTAGTTAGTTGTTGTGAACTCATGGGCGGATTAGAAGGGTAAGGTATATGCAAATTTTCACGGTTGGAATTGTTCCTTGAGAATGCGTTCTTCTAAATTATGCTCGGGATCGTAGAGCAGGGTGAGGGCGCTATTTGTATCTTCAAAAACAACAACACGTTTGACGCCACGAATTTCAGTTGAATCAGCTGTTGCACTTACGGGCCGCATTTCTGGTGTCGTGACTTGAAATTCGACCTTGGCTGATTTAGGTAAAAGAGCACCGCGCCAACGCCTGGGTCTAAAAACGCTTATCGGGGTCAGGGCCAAAACATCAGCCCCTATTGGAATAATTGGGCCATGTGCAGAAAGGTTATAGGCCGTACTGCCAGCCGGGGTTGAAACCAGCGCACCGTCGCAAATCATGCTGTCTAGGCGCTCTATATCATCAACCAAAATTTTTAATTTAGCGGCTTGTCGTGTTTCGCGTAAAAGCGATACTTCATTTATGGCTAAGGCTTCATGTAAGACACCTTTAATGTCCCAAGCTTGCATTTTTAAGGGTTTTAGCTCTGTTTTTTCAGCCCTTGAAATACGTTCGAGTAGGCCATCTTCGTTGTATTCGTTCATTAGAAAACCAACAGTGCCGCGGTTCATTCCATATACGGGTTTATTATCAGCTATATAACGATGGAGTGTTTCCAGTATGAAACCATCACCACCCAAAGAAATGATGACATCCGCATCTTCGGCTGCGATCGACGCATATCGGTGTTTTAAGCGTTTGAGGGCATCTTGTGCTTGAGTTTGCTCTGCTGCAACGAAAGCGATGTTTTTATAGTCCATACTGAAATCTAGCGCGCTTGAAGCGATTCGGAAAGACTGCATATTCGAATGGCTGAAAAAAACCTTCTATACCTCACTAATTTTAACGCATCGTTAGGTGACACGGTGAGTTCAAAAGTACTTGATAAAAACAAATATAAAGCATTAGGAGATGTTAAATGGCTGATAATCGTCGCCGTGTAAGTATTGGTATGAGCAACTATGCCTTACTCAGAGCGAACATAATAGCTTTGAAGGAAGCCTTGATGATATATCTGCGAATGGGGCTTCTCTGATACTTAGTGTTCCGTTCGAAGCGTGCCTATCACCATTTTAGAGCGGATACTTTTTAAATTACTGGTGATAATCTAATCAGCTTGAGCGGTTAGATTCTGCTAAGTGATCATTTGATGGTTGGAGTTGAGTTCGCACACATCAACAAAAGTCAAGGTCAGATCAGATTATCTCAGAGCTTATGAAATTAATATAATTTTTTGATCTTTTATTAACCGCCAGTGACGCTCATATGGCGAGACTGAGACGGGGTCTTGGTGTCGCGATCAATAATAAAATCGTGGCCTTTAGGCTTGCGTCCAATCGCTTCATCGATAGCATTTTCAAGCAACACATCACTTTCGGATGCACGGAGTGGTGCTCTTAAATCAGCAGCATCATCTTGCCCTAAGCACATATACAAAGTGCCTGTGCAAGTCAGGCGAACCCGGTTACAGCTTTCACAAAAATTATGCGTCATTGGCGTTATCATACCCAATTTTGCATCTGTTTCTTCAACACGCACGTAGCGCGCAGGACCGCCTGTGCGGTAGTCGATTTCTGTTAAGGTCCAACGCTCTCCTAAATCTTGGCGAACTTGTGACAACGGTAAATATTGATCGTTGCGGTCTCCTGCAATTTCACCCATAGGCATGGTTTCGATGAGGGTTAAATCATAACCCTGATCGCCGCACCATTTCAGCATGTCGTCAATTTCAATATCGTTGAAATTTTTAAGGGCAACAGTATTTATTTTAACGTGTAATCCAGCATTTGTAGCTGCTTTTAAGCCGGCTAATACTTTATTTAAATTGCCCCAGCGGGTGACTTGTTTAAACTTTTCAGGGTCCAAAGTATCTAAGGAAACATTGATCCGTTTGACGCCGCAATCGACAAGTTCGTGGGCAAACCTAGATAGTTGGCTGCCGTTTGTGGTCAAGGTTAAGTCTTCAAGTGCGCCTGAGTCCAAATGGCGCCTCATGGCGTGCATAAAGCTCATGATATTGCGTCGAACTAGGGGTTCCCCACCGGTTAAGCGCAGTTGCTTGACACCTTTTCGAATGAACGCAGAACATAAACGATCTAACTCTTCGAGCGATAGAACTTCTTTCTTTGGTAAGAAGTTCATGTCTTCAGACATGCAATATACACAACGAAAATCGCATCGATCAGTTACCGATATACGTAAATAATTAACCGCACGTCCAAATGGATCGATCATATCTGTCATGTGTTCTTAAGTCACTTTACTCATTCTCAATTAATTTCAGTGTTTTATCTCTTAAATTCGATATATTCACAAAGATTTGAGTTGCATGTATGTGGGGTCTCAGGTCGCATAAATCAATAGCTACTGCTAAATGTAGGTATTGAATGGGGGCGTGTCGACTTTATTTTTAAAAGAGTTCCTTTTTTCATCATGTTTTTTGCGGCCTTCCGACATAGTTTGTCGCGTTCACGCAAATAGTATTCGGTTATTTAAGCAACAATTATACTACCAAACGCCATGGGATTGTCACGTATTTCGGTCATTGAAAAAATGCGGCAGTTGTTACACATTTTCAACCGATCTATGGCTTGCTCATCAGCAAATATCGCGTGCCCTTTTAATCTGTCAATCATGGTGTAGGTGGTTGATTTTGTAACAAAGGGTTTTGAGCATCGAATGCTATCAAAGGTTTTTTTTGATGACTTGATGACTGAGGGTGAAATCAACAAAGTTGATGCGTGGGGTTAAGTTTAGGACTTTTGAGGGGATGTGTTTTTACATAATCGAAATTGTACGCACGGATTTTCAGAAAACGAGAGTTGCGGTATATGGCGAGGTTGTTTTTAGAGCGCCGGTTGGGCACGCCCAACGCAGGCCAAACATAAAGTGCAGTTATCAATATCAATATTTATTGAGCCAAAAGGAGCCCCAGCAGGCAAATTGATTTGATCAACCAGCGACGGTGCCTTTTAATGTAATTGGTTTGGTGAAAGCGCCATTATGGGACGTCTCCAGCCCATGGGCTGAAAATCACCATTTGGCATTACGTAGTCATAACTTAAAGATGCCAGAATATTTTTGACAGTGCTCGGTTCTTGATCGTCTATAATATGAGTTCTGCTTTGGCCATACCCCAACCCATTGAAAACCAGTTCAGAGAATTCTGTAAAGTTCTCAAGGTAAGGTTTGTCATTGTTTTTTGTGGGTGGGTACAAAAGGGCGATTTGCACCGCCCCATACGCACTATTGTTGAAATCATAAACTCAGGGGATTGTTGGGTGCAGGCAACCAACACCTTACAATCTGTTGAGGCATTTTCAAATACCTCTATTTGTTCGCGGAACAAAGAGCTTGTTATACTTAATGCTTGGTTTGCGCCACAAGCTTTAGCTAGTTTGTTGCCATCAATGTCCATCGTTCAGTCACAATTACATACGAGGGCGCTTCAGCCATTAATTTTCATGAAGCTT
>CALJEW010000030.1 GCA_938074585.1 uncultured Rhodospirillales bacterium
ATCGCACGGGTCATTTCAACGGCCCTGTGTTGGGCCTGGGGTGATAAAGGGATAACAATATCGAAATTATCGTCTTCCAAGTCATCAAAGGTTTTGGAGTTATGACGTGTTAAATCAATACCAATTTCATCCATAACGGCAACGGCAAAACCATCAATATATCCTGTGCGCACCCCAACAGAATCGACGAAAACCCGATGGCCATGTAAGAACTTCATAATGGCTTCTGCCATTGGCGATCTCACAGAGTTCATCGTACATGCAAACAGGACGGCAGATGGCAAGTCGCTCACTTAATCAACCTTTAATATGGAGAACACAAATAAGGGTGAATAAGCGCCGGGCTGTGTGGTGATCAACCTCGACATGCTCTGCTAAGCGCTCTTTTAAGACTTCGGCCCCTTCATCATGTAATCCGCGCCGTCCCATATCAATGGTTTCAATTTGCGACGGCGTTTTAGTTTTGATTGCTTCAAAGTAAGTTTCACAAACCATAAAGTAGTCACTAATAATGCGGCGAAGGGACTTTGCTGGAACACTTACGCTTAGAAAATCAGCATCATTTGCATCTCGCACATCGAAAATCAAGCGTCCCTCAACATTTGACAAATGCAAATAAAAGGGGCCGAGCTGGCCTCCAATAGGGGAGAAAAAATTTTCTTCTAATAAGTCATAAATCGCAACATTGCGCTCATGCTCAACCTGCGGACTACAGCGCGCATTTGTTTTTTCATCTAAAGCCATGTGAGCAATGCGTCGGTTTTCCATAACATTGCTTCTTATCAGTTATTTATTCATTCGAATAGAAACAGATAATCCATGAGCGGCAAGCCCTTCGGCATTCGCTAATGTAACAACTTGAGGCCCAACAGCGTTGATTGAGGCAGCATCACCTTCGACCATAGAAGTGCGCTTCATGAAATCAAGGACGCCTAATCCGGATGAAAACCGAGCGGACCGGGCCGTTGGCAACACATGGTTAGGGCCGGCTAAATAATCACCCAAAGCTTCAGGAACGAAGCGCCCCATGAATATTGCCCCTGCATTGTGCACAAGTTCGCCTAATTTGCGCGCATTATTGGTTGCGATTTCCAAGTGCTCTGGAGCTATTCGGTCGATCAGTGGAATCGCCTCAAATAAAGTTTGAACTGTAATCACAGCTCCAAAATCTTGCCAGCTTTTGCGCGCCGTTACGGCTCGCGGCAAAGTTTTCAAATGACCTTCAACGGAGTCTATAACCCGGTCTGCAAATTCTGCATCATCGGTAATCAGAATAGATTGGGCCGCAGCATCATGCTCAGCTTGGCTCAAAATATCAGCTGCAATCCATGCAGGGTCATTCAAGCCATCAGCCAGAATCAAAATTTCTGAAGGACCCGCGATCATATCAATACCGACGGTTCCAAACACTTGACGCTTTGCTGCTGCAACAAAAGCATTTCCGGGGCCAACTATTTTATCGACCGGCTTAATGCTTTCAGTGCCATAAGCCAAAGCGGCAACAGCTTGTGCGCCACCTAACCGGTAAATTTCCGTCACGCCTGCAATGTCAGCGGCGGCCAAAACCAGCGGGTTCATCAATCCATCCGGTGTTGGAACAACCATCACAATCCGCTCAACACCGGCCATTTTGGCTGGTATCGCGTTCATCAAGACGGATGACGGATAAGCAGCAGTTCCGCCCGGCACATAGAGGCCAGCATTTTGAACTGCAGTCCATTTGTAGCCCAAACGCAGCCCAGCATTATCTATATAGTCTAAATCTTCGGGTTTTTGGCGGGCATGGAAATCCATAATCCGCGTTGCTGCCAGCCCCAAAGCGCTTAAGGTTTCAGCTTCACATGCGTAGCGCGCAGCTTGGATTTCTTCAGCACTAATGCGCACTGTTTCAGCCGACAATACAAAGCGATCAAATTTTTCAGTTAACTCAAACAAGGCCTGATCACCGCGTAATTTAACGTCAGCAATAATTTCAAATACAATATCGTTCACATCAGTATCTTGTTCGCGTTTTTGTTTAAGCAGCCCGGTAAATTCTTGTTCAAAATTTGGACTTGTTGTATCAAGCTGCAAAGGCATCAACGGCCTCCCCAAACTTATTAATCCAGCCACCAACTTCTTCGGGGCGGGTTTTCCATGCAGCACGGTTGATGCAGAGCCTCGATGTAATATCGCAAATCCGCTCGACCTCAACCAAACCGTTGGCCCGCAACGTATCACCAGATGAAATCAAATCAACAATCCGGCGACTTAAACCCAATTGAGTAGCCAGTTCCATAGCCCCATTTAGCTTAATGCATTCCGCCTGAACGCCACGCGCAGCAAAATGTTTGCTGGCCAAATTTGGGTATTTGGTTGCGACACGAACGGAGCTCCATGTTGAAGGATCATCTTCATCTCTTAGGTCTGCGGGTTCTGCAACTGATAAACGGCATGAAGCAACACCCAAGTCCAAAGGCGAATAAATTTCGGAATAATCGAATTCCAACAACACGTCGTTACCAGCAACGCCCATATGGGCAGCACCAAAGGCCACAAACGTTGCAACATCAAAAGCCCGAACACGGATAATGTCCAATTCAGGGAAGTTTGTTGTGAAGCGTAATTGTCGCGCACTTTCATCATCAAAAGCGGGTTCAGGCTCGATCCCAGCATGGCGAACCAATGGCATAACTTCTTTTAAAATGCGCCCTTTGGGTAATGCAAACACAAGCTTTTCATTCCGTAACACCGTCAATTCTCCTTTAAAAACGATTATTCCTCACATTCATATCGGTTTTTATCCTGCAAAACCAGCTTACAAGCGCCCTGTTCTCGTGCAAATTCAAGGATTAAATATTTTGCATCCACTTGAGTTATGGCGTTGAACTAATCAATCAGGCTAGAATAAATGCGCAATGTTACCACGGTTATCCCCAATAGCTGAACTTCTGCATGACGCGTCCAGCGGACTAACTTTTCCAAATAGACTTCATCATTATCAAACGCTGCTGCTGATTCATGCCTTCGAGTATACCCCCTTCATCTAACTCATACGCACTTTCAATAACCTGCATCCCTTTGCCCAACGCTCCCCTGGACGCTTTAAGCATAACCGGGTAACCGACCTCTTCAACCATTCTGTGGATTTTAACTTTATCTGTAGGCAACGGAAGTGTTGCCGGCATAACCGGCGTCCCGGCGCTTACAGCAACGTTTCAAGCAGAAACTTTATTACCAAGGGCGCCCATAATATCAGAAAGAGGGGCGACAAACGATAAACCCGCGACAACGCAGGCATCAGAAAAATTTAGATTTTCTGACAAAAACTCATACCCCGGACGAACCTCATCAACCCTTGCTTCTTCGGCTACTCGGATCATTTCTTCAATCAATAAGATTTAACTGGCCTTAATTTTTTACGGATTTGATAACATTCATCTGCCTTAAACCGGCGCAAAAATATTTATCTTCTTTAGTATAAACCGCAACGGTTAGAATTTCCAGCTCGTTGGCTACGCGAACAACACGAATAGCTATTTCACTTCGATTAGCAAAAAGTAGACTCTTAGTTATTCTCGAACTGTGCATACTCAAACTCATAATTTGATATATAAAAAATTATCGTTAACAGGCTGTATATTACTCCTAAGCGCCTAAATTTTCAAAAATTCGGGTTGGTTACTATAAAATTGTGGAGAATCTATTGCTTTCATACACAAATTGAATCACGATGTTTTAAATGAATATTCGACTTAAAATCTTCAAATTTATAGCAGCTCTTATCTTTCTAGCCATCATCACATGGATGGGTATAGAAGTTTTTTATGGGCGTTACTTAAAAGCCGTTGCTATAAGCGGTGTAGGATCCCTTTTGATGTGGTTTGCCATGGGGCTTGGGAACCGACCAAGCGATGATACTTAAAACCTAAGGCGTTTAAACTTCGTCGCCTCCCAGGCGACCAATCATAACATCGCGGTGTACCCAAACACTTAGCAACAGCCCAAACCCAATTAAAAGCGTCATCATAGCCGTTCCCCCGTAAGATATAAGCGGCAATGGCACGCCAACAACAGGAATCAACCCCATAACCATAGCAATATTTATGAATACGTATAAAAAGAATGTTGTTGTTATACCCGCTCCAACCAATCGCCCAAATTGATTGCGCGAGCGGAGCGTCATTGCAAAACTATACACAAGAATTAGCCCATAAAGAGCAAGTAACCCGACGCCACCCATCATTCCAAACTCTTCAGCCAACATGGTAAAAATGAAATCCGTCTGCATCTCTGGAAGGAAACGCAAATGACCTTGAGTGCCCTGCATAAAACCTTTGCCAAAAACCCCGCCAGAACCCAACGCGATTTTGGATTGGATTATATGATAACCCGATCCCAATGGATCGCTTTCAGGGTTTAAGAATGTTAGCACACGCAGTTTTTGATATTCGTGCAAAAACTGCCATGCAACGGGCATAGCCCCAATTGTGGCCACAAAAAAGACCCCAAATTTCCACATCCGAACGCCAGCGGTAAAGAAAATAGCACCGCTCGCCATCACTAACAACAAAGTCGTACCAAGGTCAGGCTGACGTAAAACTAACGCTGAAGGAAGCGCAATCATAAGAAGCGGCACAATCAAATACGTCGGGCGACCAACCTCGTCAATGCTGGCGCCGTGAAAGTACCGAGCGAGTGACAATACCAGAGAAATTTTCATCAATTCCGATGGCTGCAAATTAAAATAACCCAAACTAAGCCAACGTTGCGCACCCATACCAACGTTTCCGGCAACTTCAACAATCACAAGTAAACCCAATGTGATTAAGTAAAACAAGTAAGCATATCGCATCCAAATTTGGATATTAATTAAAGCAATAGCTAGCATAACAATTACGCCCACACAGAAACGCGCAAATTGTCGTGATGCCCATGGGTTTAAGTTTCCATTGGCAGCCGAATACAACATAGCAAGACCAATGCTAGCTGCAAGGCATAGCAAAACAACAAATAACCAATGGATATTTAACAACTTTTGTCCGACAGTTAGGTCGGGGGTATTGAGAGCGTTCCTGCTCATCTTTCACAAAATTTCGATAGTTTTATTTGTGCCTACGAGGTGCTGGCGCTGGTTTGTATCGTTGGTGTCTGCACTGGTTCCAATCGAATTTCGGCGTTGAGCTGCAACCAAAACATCACGTGCAATGGGTGCCGCAACGGTCGACCCTCCTCCGCCATGTTCCACAACAACAGCAATAGCATATCGAGGATCATGAACAGGCGCAAAGCCAACAAATAAGGCGTGATCACGTTCTTTCCAAGGTAAATCTTTATTTTTGACAACCCCGCCATCGCGTTCGACTTTTGAAATACGGCGAACTTGAGCGGTACCCGTTTTACCCGCCATTTCCATACCCAGCTCTTTTATTCGTGATCTTTTAGCTGTTCCAATCACAAGATTATTAACAACTTCTGACATGCTCTCTTGAACAAGCTTCATATGAGCTTTGTTTATTCCTAATGATTTTTGCAGTAAAGCAGGATCGTTTTTCTTATCTGCGACTTGTTTGTTCACAAACTTCGTTAATCGGGGGGTTATTGCAACACCTCCATTGGCGATATGCGCCGTCATGACGGCAAGTTGCAACGGCGTGGTGAGTACATAGCCTTGGCCAATTCCTGCATGCAGCGTCTCACCCTGATGCCACGGCTGATCTAAAGCGCCACGTTTCCATTTTTTAGTTGGGATCAATCCAGTTTTTTCACCGGGCAAGTCAATCCCGGTTTTAACGCCCAATCCTAAACGGTTGGCCATCGCTGAAATTCGATCAATCCCCGTTCGTTTAGCAATTTCATAAAAATAGACGTCGCAGGATTGCGCTATTGCCATCTTAGAATCAACCATTCCATGCCCATGCTTCTTCCAGCAATGAAATTTAGAACCTCCAAGCTCAATGTGGCCACTGCAAAAAAAATTGGTGCTTGGAGTGATTACGCCTTTTTCCAATGCAGCTAATAACACGACCATTTTAAACGTGGAAGCAGGTGGATAGCGCCCAGCGATACTTTTATTAATTAACGGCGACATTGGATTTGAAATAAGGCTTTTCCATTCCGCAGTTTTAAGACCACGATTAAAAGCATTGGGGTCGTACCCCGGCGTTGAAACCATCGATAAAATGTCACCCGTGCGCACATCAATAACCACAACAGAGGCACTTTTCCCTTCAAGCCGTTTTGAAATAATGCGCTGTAAACCCAGATCAAGGGTAACCGCTACTTCTGCACCAGGCTGTCCTTCGTTTCGTGATAATTCACGAATAACACGTCCAAAAGCATTCACTTCAACTTGCGAACTACCGCTTGATCCGCGCAATGCTTTGTCATGTATTTTTTCAATGCCAGCCTTACCTATCCGAAATCCAGGTAATTCAAGCAACGGATCCCCCGTCAGTTCCTTAGCTGAAACGGCAGCTACATATCCTAATACATGGGCTGTATCTGCCCCGTATAAATAGCTACGGCTTTGCCCAACATCAATAAAGATGCCAGGTAAATCAGGAGCGTTAACTTCAATACGCGAGACTTCTTGCCAGCCAAGATTCTCACGAATAGTAACAGGAACAAAGCTTCTATTGCGTTTTATGCCCCTAATCGTACGTCGGCGCTCGGCCGGGCTGATAGAAATAATCTGCGCCAAAACATCTAATGTATATTCAGTGTCACGGGTGTTTTCAGAAATCAGAAGAACACGATAATTCTGCTGATTATCAGCGACGGGTAAACCAAACCGGTCAACAATCCGACCACGCCTTGGAGCTAACAAGCGCAGGTTAATTCGATTCTCATCAGCAAGTGTACGATATCGATCTGCTTCAATAACCTGCAAATAATACATACGGCCAATTAGCGCTGTCATTAATACCGATTTTCCACCCGCTAGCATTAAAGCGCGCCGTGTAAAAAGTTTATGTCGTTCAGTATCACGGTGCATTAGAGTTGCCTAATTATAAATTGCTGCCAGCGCATAAATACCCAAGCTAGACTGGGGAAAGTAGCAACGGTGAGCAGGTATTGGAAGAACACAGCTCGTATTTCTAACAAACTAAAGCTCCATAACGAAATCAGTGCCCATACCAGTGCAAAGGCCCCTCCTGCAACGATTGCGAAGCCGAGCCAAATAATTGCAAATGATTTACCAAATAAAAACCGATGCTGCCAAATAACCATCCCATAAACCAATAAGAACACGAGTGTGTAAACGCCAATAGGCGCACCAGAAAAAATATCCTGCAACAACCCAATCATAAAGACCGCATAAGCCGGCAAGAGTTCTGATCTGTAAACAGCCCAATGATAAATTGCTATTAAAGGTAGCAAAGGAACAACGTGGGAAAATCTTGGAATTTCAAGTGGAACTAAATTTAAGACAACAAGCGCTAACGTTAGTAAAAACGGCGTAAGCAGGCGTGTCAAAATATCTAGACGATACCAGATACTTGTTTTCATCGTCCTTAGTTCCTTAGTTCCTTGTTTTCTTGTTACCCGGTGAAGTTGGCAACCCACGTATCGGTGGCGTTTCAACAATGCCGTTCAAACCATAATCAAGGATACGCAAATAGGTAACACGTGACCGTTCAACAAACGGCTCAATATTGATCCCTTTTTCGTTAACTGAAGCAACCAAGCCGACAGGTAATCCCGGAGGAAAAGCCCCCCCATGACCGGAAGTGACAATTCTGTCTCCTTGACTGACCGAAGCTCCTGGTAATAAATGTATGAGTCTTGGACGGTGAGTGTTGTCTCCGGCTAAAATTGCGCGTGCTTGACTTGATTGGAGGACCACTGGAATGCGCGAGTTTAAATCAGTAATCAGCAAAACCCTAGATGAACGCGCGCCCACATCAGTAACACGTCCAACTAATCCTTCACCGGTAATTGTTGCCTGGCCTTTTCGAACACCCGATTTATTACCCGCATTAATAACCACACTATTAGCAAAAGCGCCGCCCGTATCAGCAATCGCACGGGCCGTTATGAAACTCGCAGCAGGTTCAACTGGGAAGTTCAACAATCCGCGCAAATTTTTATTTTCGATTTCAAGCTTTCTGGCTGCGGCTTGCCATTGAAGCAACCGATCTTTCTCTTGTTTGAGCATCAAGTTCTCTTCACGAACGGAATAAAAGTCCTTCGCTTCGCTGATCATTTTATTTACGGATACAATAGGCTTAGAAATAACATCAAGGATGGGCGCAACAGCATCCGTAACATTAGCACGGACACGTTCCATTAATGCAATGTCAACTTTACCCAGCATCATCAGCGCTACAGCCAGCAAAATGAGAGCCATAAAGGAAAAACGTTGTGCCATGCCGCGAATTGGTGCTGCAATTCGACTGATGGTATGTGAATTGTCCTTCACATCGACCTCATATTGTTCTTTTCAATTTCTGCCCAAGTGTTAAGACGTATTTAAATGCGTCTTCTATTCTACTTTTGTTTCGAACGTTGAAGTAATCCGTTGGATTAGTACATTGTCATCAAAACATCTTTCAAAACTTTTTTCTGTTCGAGTGCGCGACCCGTCCCTAAAACAACACAAGACAACGGATCATCTGCAATCGATACTGGCAATCCTGTAGCGTGACGAAGGACAAAATCTATATTCCCCAGCAATCCACCTCCACCCGTCAAAACTATTCCTTTATCGACAATATCCGCAGCCAATTCAGGTGCTGTATGCTCTAGTGCCACTTTAACCGCTTCAATAATCGCGCCAACAGGTTCAGCTAAGCTTTCTGCAATTTGACGTTCCGAGATGATCAGTTCTTTTGGAACTCCGTTCATCAAGTCACGGCCTTTAATTTCCATGGTACGCCCTTCGCCCTCATCCGGAGGACAAGCAGAACCAATGTCTTCCTTAATGCGCGCTGCACTGGCTTCACCAACCAACAAATTATGGTTCCGGCGAATGTAAGCAATAATCGCTTCGTCCATTTTATCTCCACCCACACGAACAGAGCGCGAATAAACAATACCACCAAGACTTAAAACAGCGACTTCAGTTGTGCCCCCGCCAATATCAACAACCATAGACCCCGTAGGTTCTGTAACCGGAAGCCCCGCACCAATAGCCGCGGCCATGGGCTCTTCAATCAAATAAACTTTACGTGCACCCGCACTCTCGGCTGACTCCTGAATGGCACGACGCTCAACCGCAGTAGACCCCGAAGGCACACAGACAACAACCAAAGGGCTTGCAAAACTGCGGCGGTTATGGACTTTGCGGATGAAATACTTGATCATTTCTTCTGCAACTTCAAAGTCAGCGATAACGCCATCTCGCAACGGACGAATAGCACTAATATTTCCAGGCGTACGACCCAACATTTGCTTGGCTTCTTCACCAACGGCTAAAACTTGTTTTTTACCGCGCACTTCATTGATAGCAACAACCGACGGTTCGTTCAAAACGATCCCACGATCCTTAACGTACACGAGCGTATTTGCCGTGCCCAAATCAATGGCCATGTCTGCTGATAAAAATCCAAACAATCGCGAAAACATATGATCTCACCAATTCAATTTTCTAAGCGGGCAATAACTTTATCCGCTGTTTTTTCAATTTAGACAAACTAATTCTAATTCTCGCTTGTTAACTTTTATTTATACTTATAAGTATCCGTTACTACTAGGAAGAAAGCGCACGCGGAGCGGTTTTTTCCCGTTTGACCAATAACTTATTTAAAGCATGAAGATAGGCTCTCACAGAAGCAACCATAGTATCTGTATCTGCACCTGATCCATTTACCGTTTTTCCGTGCTCTTCTAATTTTACGGTGACCTCAGCTTGCGCATCTGTTCCTTCAGTCACAGCGTGAACTTGATACAATTGCAAATGGGCGTCATGGGGGAACAACTGCTTTATGCAATTAAATGCAGCATCAACAGGCCCATCGCCGCTTCCTTTGCAAGAATGTTGCTTTCCATCAATTTCCATTGTTAATTCTGCTTTTGGCGGGACGTGTGCCATTCCACACAGAACTTCGAGCTCAACCATCCGAATGCGGTCATTATCGCGAACAACTTCATCATCAACCAAAGCAATAATATCTTCATCAAAAATTTCTTTTTTCAGGTCAGCTAGATCTTTAAAACGTTTAAATGCATCTTGGATGGCGTTATCACCCAAATCATAGCCTAAATTTGTCAGCTTATCTTTGAATGCATGGCGACCTGAATGTTTGCCTAGAACTAAATTCGATTTCTTCAATCCAACGGATTCAGGTGTCATGATCTCATATGTCTTAGTGTGCTTTAAGACACCATCTTGATGGATACCTGATTCGTGGGCAAAAGCATTTGCCCCAACAATTGCTTTGTTCGGCTGAAGCGCAAACCCGGTTATTCCCGAAACCAACCGCGATGCCTTTGTGATCTCTTCTGTTTTGATCCGCGTATCAAAGTTCAATATATCGTGACGTGTATGAAGTGCCATAACTATTTCTTCTAAGGCAGCATTACCAGCGCGCTCACCTAAGCCATTAATTGTGCATTCGACTTGGCGTGCACCGACTTGAAGCGCGGCCAGTGAATTAGCAACAGCCAAACCTAAATCGTTATGGCAATGAACAGATACAATCGCCTTATCTATATTAGGAACGCTATTAAACAGCATTTCAATTAAGGCTGCGAATTCTTCAGGGATTGCATAACCGACGGTGTCTGGAATATTGATCGTCTTTGCACCGGCTTTAATTGCGCTTTCAACACAACGACATAAAAAATCA
>CALJEW010000031.1 GCA_938074585.1 uncultured Rhodospirillales bacterium
GGCCAACATCAAATGTGGGCGGCTCAGCATTTAAATTTCGAAAAGCCAAATCGTTGGTTAACATCTGGTGGGTTAGGGACTATGGGCTATGGCCTTCCAGCCGCCATGGGCGTGCAAGTCGCACACCCAGATGCCATGGTCGTTGGGGTTTCTGGTGAAGGCTCTTTTATGATGAACATGCAAGAACTTGCTACCATTGTTCAGTATCGATTGCCAGTTAAGGTTATGATTTTAAACAACTTTAGCTTAGGTATGGTGCGTCAATGGCAAGAACTGATGCATGGATCGCGTTATTCTGAAAGCTATATGGAAAGCTTACCTGATTTTGTAAAAATGGCGGAAGCGTTTGGTATGAAGGGCCTTCGGGTGACCAAGTTGTCAGAAATGGATGCGATTCTTGAAGAAATGCTGGCTCATGATGGCCCGGTATTAGTGGACTTACACGTCGACCCAAAGGAAAATGTATTCCCAATGATCCCATCCGGCGCTGCGCATAATGAGATGATTTTAGGGCCAGATGATATTGGCGTTCAATCCGGCGCAAAAGAGGGTTTAGCTCTGGTTTAGAGCCATATGGTTGATCCGGCATTGATAAACCGAACAAATTATTTATAAGACAAAGAAGTAAAGACGCACAGCCTCTCGATTTAGGAGCTACCCACGTGACTTCCGTGACTAAACAGATCAATCGACATACCATTGCCGTTCTCGTTGATAACGAGCCGGGGGTATTGGCACGTGTGATCGGCCTGTTTTCAGGTCGGGGGTATAATATTGAAAGTTTAACCGTCGCAGAAACACGGCGCGGGCGCCATTTGTCCAGAATTACGATTGTAACATCTGGTACGCCGATGGTGATTGAGCAAATTAAAGCTCAATTAACCCGTCTTATTCCTGTTCATCAGGTCAGAGATCTGACACAGGATGGTGCATATGTTGAGCGTGAACTCGCCCTTGTTAAGGTCAAAGGCAGTGGCGATAAGCGCGTCGAAAGTTTACGTATTTCTGATATTTTTAGGGCACGTGCGGTTGATTCAACAAACGAGTCTTTTGTATTTGAAATTGTTGGAACTTCGAACAAAATTGATGCATTTATCGATTTGATGAAACCTTTGGGGTTGATCGATATTTCAAGAACTGGTGTTGTTGCTATTTCACGCGGGTCTGAATCTCTTGAAGGGGATGACTGAGTAAGTAAGTACCAAATTAACGACTATTTTTTTCAATAACGAACTTAATGCTAACGGAAGGAACTACATCATGCGCGTATATTATGATCGCGATGCGGACGTAAACTTAATCAAAGACAAGAATATTGCCATTGCTGGCTACGGCAGCCAGGGCCATGCCCATGCATTGAACTTACGCGATTCAGGCGTAAAGAACGTTGTTATTGTTCTGCGTGAAGGATCTGCAAGTGCTGCTAAAGCAGAAGCTGAAGGCTTTAAAGTTATGTCAGCTGATGATGCTGCAAAAGCTGCTGACGTTTTCATGTTCTTAACGCCGGATGAAACTCAAGCCGCATTATATAACGACCACGTCCATGCCAACTTAAAGCCGGGCGCAGCAATTGCGTTCGCTCACGGTCTTAATGTACACTTTGGCTTAATCGAGCCCCGCGCAGACATCGACGTTTTTATGATTGCACCAAAGGGCCCAGGCCACACGGTTCGCGGTGAATACGTCCGCGGTGCAGGCGTTCCTTGCTTGATTGCTGTTGACCAAGATTCTAGCGGAAACGTTAAAGAAGTTGGTATTTCATATGCTGCTGCTATTGGTGGCGGGCGTGCCGGTATTGTTGAAACAACCTTCAAAGAAGAGTGCGAAACCGATTTGTTTGGCGAGCAAGCTGTTCTTTGTGGTGGTTTAACTCACTTGATCATGGCGGGTTATGAAACTTTAGTTGAAGCTGGGTATGCTCCAGAAATGGCATATTTCGAATGCTGTCACGAAGTGAAATTGATTGTTGATCTGATATACGAAGGTGGTATCGCCAACATGCGTTACTCCGTTTCAAACACGGCTGAATACGGTGATTATCAGACTGGTGCACGGATCATTACTGACGACACCAAAGCAGCTATGAAAGAAGTTCTCGATGACATTCAATCTGGCCGCTTTACCCGCGATTGGATGCTTGAAAATCAGTCAGGCCTTGCCAACTTCAAAGCAAACCGTCGTAATAGCTCCGAGCACGGCGTTGAGAAAATTGGTGCTAAACTACGTGCCATGATGCCTTGGATTTCTGAAAATGCTTTGGTTAACAAAGAAAAAAACTAAATTAGTTCTTTTTTGGCCTGCCCTTTATAGGGGATACGGCCCGCCGTTTATTAATTTAAATGGCGGGCTTTCTATTTGCTTATACATTTTTATAATGATTCAATTGTTCGTCGTTATATAAGCTAATGTTTTGTCAGGAAATTGCGTTATATTGTTAATATATTGTAATGATTTCAAAGATATTTGGTTATGCATAATCATAATGTTGATGATATGCGAAACAGCATTAGGCAGAAAGTTGATACCAAAGTTGACGATAGCGAAGGTTTACCTAACCGCGGCAGCCTTTTAAAGGATTTACCAACACGTGGATCTGCTGTTGAGCATGTACTCGTCACAGCTCCTATAGATTGACCTTTGTTAATAGGTTAAGTTGTTCATTTAGATATTGGATCCACCGCTTTCCTATCTCGTATCGTTCGGACGTTTAATAATGGGTTTGCAGTGCAATTTGATTGGTCTTTGCACGTCGCTAATGTGCGTTAATCAAAAAATAGTGTTTTTATTTGTTTTTCATAGTGATTCATGAAAATGGATCATAGATCAACATTCGATTTTCGATAAAAAACTACAAAGATTTTTACTTGGATGCATCGCAGTTATTTTCGTTATGGCAATCTCCTTAGAAATTTTGAGCGCAATTGCCATTGAAAGCCATTCAATTTCTTATGAAACGCAGAACTATCAAACACCAGGGCACAGACCATTTTGGGTTGATGAAAATCTACATTTTGAAACGTGGCATGCCGCAAACTAAAAAACACCCATATAAAGTCCTGTTTAGTACCCTTTATACCTCTAATTTCTATAGTACACGGGATAAAGAACTATCGAAGGAAAGTTAGGAGCGCCGGGTTCGTGTCATTGGAGATTTGTTTGTTGTGGTTAATAAACATGTAGGTTGTTAAGTTTTTATCAACATCCATGGCGTAAAGGTATTGAACAGGGGGTTGTAATCATTATCTTTTCCGCCGGTATCAAGCCCCCAAACGTTTGCGTGATTGGTTAGCAGCGATCGGCAATCATAAGGATGAGTGATAAGCATGAGTAACAGAGCAAATAACATCATAATTTTTGACACCACGTTACGCGACGGTGAGCAATCACCTGGCGCGTCTATGAACCTGGATGAAAAAATTAGGATCGCAACTATGTTGGAAGGCATGGGTGTTGATGTGATTGAAGCTGGCTTCCCGATTGCTTCTGATGGCGACTTTGAAGCAGTTCATGAAGTTTCTAAAGTTATCAAAAATTCTGTTGTTTGTGCTCTTGCACGGGCAACTATCATTGATATTGAACGCGCAGCTGAAGCTTTGAAGCCGGCAGAGCAAAGCCGCATCCATACCTTTATTGCAACGAGTCCTTTACATATGAAATATAAATTACAAATGGATCCCGAAGCCGTGCATCAAGCGGTTATCGACAGCGTTACCCGTGCCCGAAAATATACGGACAATGTGGAATGGTCACCAGAAGACGGCTCGC
>CALJEW010000032.1 GCA_938074585.1 uncultured Rhodospirillales bacterium
GGGTGTGGGTTGACATAATATTATGGCTGACCTTAACTTTTCCTACAACTTTTGCTTCTAACTCAGCATGGGCACCCATTTTTTTTGAAAAAAGACATCTTGGTATCAAGACTATAGCCAAATTGAGTCATTTATCTGACGCCAATAATATCGGCTTCTAGCTCTTGTTTCCTAGAATACCCTTGAACGGCTGCTTGAGCACCAAAAGAGGCGGCTTGGCCAAGCCCGGTTTGAACCCCAGCAGCACAACTAAGAACGCTTAAGACCGTAATCCTATATCCTTAGCCACCGATGCTAAATGCCTTTGGGCCTTATGGCGGGTTGTAATATGACCGATTTCGTGAACCTGTACACCAGCCATTCCGGCTTCGTTTTCGGCTAATGCTAACAAGCCACGCGTGATATAGACGTATCCACCCGGGAGAGCGAAGGCATTAACTTTTTCATCGTTTAGTATCCTGAACTTATAGGGCAGGTTTGGCATTTTGGATACTTGGGATAAGGCTTTTCCGACTTTTTTTATGTACCAACGCAACCGCAAACTGCCATGCGTATCGCCAAATTCTTCATAGTTTTTGGATGCTCTTCCGCACCGACCCTGCGTTCTTTATCTTCAGACATAAAGTCTGTAAAGCTTCTGCCCCCGGTTGCCTTATTAGTCGAACACGCGGTGAGGAGAACTAGAGGTGACAGGACTAAGTTACATTTGTGCCACTTTTGTTTTTAAGACTTTAATCGAATATTGGTCATGGTTTAAAATGCTTTAGTTGTTTGAGTGGCATTATTCTGTCTTTATGCGCTTTTCTTTTTTGATGGCGCTTTCACGCCGAACTATGAATACTGAGGATGAAAAAATAACTAATCCGCCAACCCACGTCCATACATCCGCAACTTCACCAAACGCGATCCAGCCAATTAGCACGGCAAATAATAAGCGCGAAAAATCGAAGGGTACAATGGCTGATGCATCGCCCAATGAATAAGCACGCACGAGGGTTATATGAGCTGCAACCCCCAAAGGTCCCATCGCTGCAATCCATCCCCAATACTGAATATCAGGTGTTTCCCATACCATTAGTGCTGGAATGAAGGCGACCGGTGTCATTAAAACGCTCATGTAAAAGACGATTTTATTTGGGCTTTCTGTGCGGCTTAGCGTTTTGATGTTAAGGATTGATATGCCAATAAATACAGCTCCCAAAAGCGTAATGTAGCTGCCCGTTGTCATCTCGATGATTCCGGGGCGAATAATAATTAAGCCGCCCATAAACCCAATAAATGTTGCCGTCCAGCGCCGAGCGCGTACGATTTCCTTCAAAAAAACAGCAGCACCTATGGTCGTGAAAATGGGGGCCAAAAAGCTAATTGCCGTCATTTCAGCCAACGGCATAAGTGAAATGGCCCAAAACCAAGTCATTAATGCCCCCATGCTAATCAGAGCGCGAAAACAATAGAGTTTA
This sequence comes from uncultured Rhodospirillales bacterium, assembly GCA_938074585.1. Classification (GTDB taxonomy): domain Bacteria; phylum Pseudomonadota; class Alphaproteobacteria; order Rhodospirillales; family Casp-alpha2; genus JABMNT01. Next base: position 1,461 of record CALJEW010000032.1, read on the forward strand.
AATTTATCTGTTTTTAACTCTTCAACGCCCACATGAATTGCCCAAGGAACCATGCACAACAAGGCCAGAAATAAGCGAAAAAAAGCAATGATGTTGGGATTAAGGCCTTCAAGCGATAAATATCGTGCGATTGCCGCTAAGGCTGATAACAAAGCGCAGGACAAAATCATCCAAAGCGCGCCTTGAACTGTTGTTGATATACGTGGGTTTGGCTTTATAGCGGTTTCAGTCAAAGGGTTTAGTCTAAATCTAAAGGGTAAATGGGTCGGCGTAAGTTTTTGTAGGGAAGGGTTGAGAGATTGTTTGTTGATAGAGCCCCACAATCAACGATTAGTATGGTGCTTGCAATAGGCTCAAAAGCGGCTCTGAAATGTTGCTTCGATTTAACCGCGACAATGGCTTTATCGAACACATTAATATCGGCATGGCTAAATGTTTCAATTTCAGTTGTTTGAATACAGTTAGATGCAATCAAAACATCAACCCCGGCGATGCGTAAAACCACGCTTTGTCCTAAGTTTTGCCAGTTGCCTTTAACATAAGGGCCAAGAGCCTGATACCGCCCATCCGTGATCTTTAGGACGCGCCCAGTAACAAATATAGGAGGGCCAAACTTTGGGTCTGTTTTTCCACCAACAAATAACGACACTTCAGCCCCGACCCCTGCTTGGGCCAATATTTGAGCAGCAATAGGATCATAAAGGGTTCCAAATGCGGCGTTTTTTAGTTTTGCGTCCAACATCGATTTTAGCAAATAAGTGGAATCGCCATAGGCCCCTGAACCTGGATTGTCAGCATGATCCGCAATGACGATTGGGCCCGATTTTTGAGGTGGTTTTTTTTCACCTAACAAGAATTGAACTTTTGCCATGCATTGGACTGTTGTCAGGTACGTATTGGAATCGAAATGCCTATGTTCCCATGCATAATTCATAAAATGACCAGCCATCTGGGTGTACTCTAAATTATCGCCATTGCTGGTGATCGTGACGCTGGGACCAGCCTGTTCAATATCTGTTAAGCGGAACCCGGCACAAAGGCTAATGGTCAGTAATTTGGGATCTTGGGCTTCCAATATTTCTGCTTGGGCTAGTAACTCGGTCATTGGGCTGGTGGCCGTTGTTCGTCCATAATCCAAGCCTGTAATCATGGCGCGACGGGCGATTATGGTTATTGGGTGTATAAGGCCGCGCACCGTTTGATCTAAAAGTTCGGCGGCCCGCATCACCGTTGCTATTTGATCAACATGGGGATGGGTTCGATAGGCCGATAATATATCTGAATTTTTAACCATCCGGTCCGTTACGTTAGCATGTAAGTCCAACGTTGCGGCTATGGGGATATTGGGTCCTAAAATTTGGCGCAAATTTTCAAGTAATTGCCCTTCTGCGTCAAAGTCACTTTCAATGGCCATAGCGCCATGCAGCCCCAACAAAACTCCATTAATTTCATATTTATGAGCCCTCGCCGCATCTAAAATTGCGCCAGAACAGACATCCCATGCGTCTTGCGTTACTGGCCCTGATGAGGTCGCGACTGCTGCAACGGTATGGATAAGCTGCCAGTCATAAATTTTAGCCGCTTTTATAAATCCCGCAGGTTCCATATTTGAATTTTGCATTTGTTCTGGAATTTCATTGCCAAGTATGAAAGTCGAGTTATGAAAATCAGCCATGGTTGTTGATCGTTGACTAAACGTCGCCGTTTCATGGGAAATAAAGCCTGTAAGGATATTGTCGGTCATTGAGTGCTCTTCAAGTTGGATGCGGTTTAATGCATTTGTAAAATTGTAGGGAATAGACATGAAAATTGGTCTATTGGCATCGTTCTAAAGGCATTACATTTCATATTTAAATTGAATTATGGTATTGGAACTAT
>CALJEW010000033.1 GCA_938074585.1 uncultured Rhodospirillales bacterium
TTGGATCAGGGCCTGCAGGCTTTTATACAGCCGACGCGCTGATAAAAGCGTGTCCGGATTGTCGTATTGATTTTATTGAACGATTGCCAACACCGTTTGGTTTGATTCGGGGTGGTGTGGCCCCCGATCATCAAACGACAAAACGGGTCACTCAAAAATACGAAAAAACAGCGATGATGGAACACGTTCATTTTTACGGAAACGTGGAAATTGGCCGCGATATTTCTTTGGATGAACTTCGCCAAATGTATGATGCGGTTGTTCTTGCAATCGGTGCTCCGAGCGATAAAAAACTTACCATACCGGGTGCAGATAAAATCGGCGTACATGGATCGGCTGCGTTTGTTGGTTGGTATAATGGGCACCCTGATTTTAGAGATTTGGAACCCGATTTAAACACAACAGCGGCGGTGGTTATTGGCAATGGAAACGTGGCTGTAGATGTCGCCCGGGTTCTTTTGCGCTCGCCCAATGGAATGGCGGAATCTGATTTGCCGGATCATGTTTCTGAAATCATACATGCGGCCCCAATAACCGATGTCTATATGGTTGGACGCCGTGGCCCGGCTGATGCCAAATTTACTAACGTTGAGCTGCGTGAAATGGGCCATTTAAATATGACGGCTCCACGTGTTAAAGCCTACCAAATGCCAGAAGATTTAGGCGCGGTTCTAAATCAATACGATGATCGGGACCGCCGATTGCGCACTCGTAACATTGAAACCCTAAAAGAGTTCGCAGAGTGCTCAGATGAGGGTAAACCCAAAAACGTTCATTTCGACTTTTTTGCTTCTCCGATTGAAATTTTGGGTGGGGACCGGGTTGAAGCCATTAGGTTTGAGCGGACCACAGTTGAAAATGGAAAAACCAGCGGCATCGGCGAAATGTTTGATATTGAATGCGGTTTGGTAATTCCATCTATTGGCTACCGGTCTGAACCAATTGAAGGTGCTCCTTTTGATCAAAAAAATGGTATTATCCCCAACGACAATGGCCGTATTGAGTCTGGTTTGTATGCGGTAGGATGGATCAAACGCGGCCCCAGTGGGGTCATCTCATCAAACCGGCCAGACGGGGTGATTGTTGCTGAATATATTGCTGTAGACATCATTTCCGATTCGAATAAATTGGGGCGTGATGACTTAGAGGTAATGCTTAAAGACCGCCACGTTCGATGGACCGGATATTTAGACTGGAAAAAGCTGGAAGCCATGGAAGTTGCGGCGGCGGATGGTTTGGCCCCCCGGAAGAAATTTGTAACGGTTGAAGATATGATAGACGCCCTTGATGGATAACCCGAATTAATAAATAGAGAGTTCAATGACAGCTGATACTTACGCAGGCGATTTGTCGCCACAAGAATCGTGGAATGTTCTTGTAACTGAAAATAATTCCTTCTTGATCGATGTTCGCACTGATGCTGAATATTCGTTTGTTGGCATTACTGATTTATCAACTTTGAATAAAAAAACGATTTATGTCAATTGGTTGTTCTACCCAAGTTCAGACTTAAATCCTCAGTTTGCTGCTGATTTGGAAAGCAAAAATTTTGATAAAGATCAACCTTTATTGTTTTTATGCCGGTCCGGTGTCCGCTCGAAACACGCAGCCAACACCATGACAGCGCTTGGGTATTCGAAGTGTTATAATATTGTGGGCGGATTTGAAGGGGATAAAGATGAAACTTTACACCGGGGATGTGAAAACGGTTGGAAACATGCCGGATTGCCGTGGATTCAAGAGTAAGGCTTTGAATTTTTTCGAGATAAGTAGGACATAGATAAATGAGCGAGCTTCCTTTGGTATTGCTTCATACAACGGCTGGAAATATTGATGCATTTGAAGAGTTGTTAAATGAAATTGCTCCTGAAATCCCAACGCGATACGTGTTGCGCGATGATTTGTTGACGGCTGCATTTGCGGCGGGCCAATTGACGGATGGCATTCGCACTCAAACATCAGACGCGCTTAAAGAGATTGCTCAGGAAAATGCTGGGCTTGTGATGTGTACGTGTTCAACCATTGGGCCGGGGGCTGATGATGCAAACTTGGATGCCGCCGTTCCCGTTTTGCGGGTTGATAGGCCAATGATGGAAGACGCTTTGAAAACAGGCGAGAGGATTGCCGTTTGTGCAACATTTTCAACAACCATGACACCAACACTTGATCTGCTTCGTAGATGCGCAAGGCAAGCAGGTAAAACCCCAGAGATTCAAGAACACTTGTTTGAAGATGCTTTGCCTGCATTTAAAGCAGGCGACATAAGCACGTATATGGATATTATTGCGGAAGGTTTAAAAAAAGCTGCGAAAAATGTCGATGTGATCGTATTGGCGCAAGCGTCAATGGTTCCGGCGTTATCACGCGTTGATACATTGCCGGTTCCCGTTTTAAGCAGCCCACGCTCAGGCATCAATCAAGCTATTGCCACTTGGAAGGCATTGGAAGCTCAGTAGTTAAACTGCCGCTAAAGCTTGTTCTAAATCTTCCTTAATATCTTCAACGTCTTCCAAGCCAATACTAACCCGCACTAACCCAGGCGTGATGCCAAGCGCCAAGCGTTCGTCTTCGCTTATACGTTGGTGGGTTGTCGTTGTTGGATGAGTTGTTAAACTTTTCGCGTCGCCTAAGTTATTTGAGATATCGATTAAATTAAGAGCCTTTAAAAACTTAAATGCGCCTTTTTTTCCGCCACCGACTTCAAACGAAACTACAGTCCCACCACGGCTCATTTGTTTCATGGCTAATTGATGTTGAGGATGGCTATCCATTCCTGGATATAAAACTTTATTGATTTTTGAATGAGTGCTCAAAAAGGAAGAAATATATTCGGCATTGTCACAATGCTTCTGAACGCGAAGATCCAAAGTCTCTAATCCTTTAAGCATTACCCAAGCATTGAACGGACTCATGGACGGGCCGGTGTGGCGGAAAAATGGCTCTAGGTGATTTTTTAAATAGTTTTCGTCGTTGAACAAGATTGCGCCGCCCATGGTTCGGCCTTGCCCGTCAATGTGTTTGGTTGCCGAATACATAACGATATCGGCCCCCAATTGAAGTGGGCTTTGCAAAACGGCAGTTGCGAACACATTATCAACAATAACCCGCGCGCCCGCTGCGTGAGCCAGCTCGCTAACCGCTGCTATATCGATGACTTCTAGGGTTGGGTTCGATGGTGTTTCCATAAACACGCATACAGTTGGTTTTGACAAAGCGTCGCGCCATTGATCCAAATCGGTGCCATCAACCAATATTGTTTCGACGCCAAATTTTGGCAGTTGTTCGGTCAAAATATAATTACATGACCCAAAAAGCGCACGTGATGTAACTACCCGCTGACCCGCTTTCACTTGTGATGCAATGGCTGCAAACATGGCGGACATTCCGCTTGATGTGCCAACACAAAACTCAGCACCCTCTAATAAAGCTAGACGTTTTTCGAACATAGAGACAGTTGGGTTGGCGTAGCGTGAATAGATGTAGCGTTTGGTCTCGCCTTTAAAAGCGGCTTCAGCTTCTTCGGGAGACCCATACACATAACCGGATGTTAAGTATAAAGCTTCGCTGGTTTCTTCGAATGGGGACCGTGTCATGCCACCCCGAACAAGTTGAGTTGCTTTGCGCCAATTGTGCCCTAATTCATTCGCAACGTCGGTCATTTCACTTTTCCTTGCCTATAAATATGTGGGGTTGCCCACAAAAAAACCCTCATCGGCTTCGATCAGGGCTTAATAGGCTCCGACCTTTTAGCCGGTTATTTTACGTGGCCGCAAGCTGGTCAGCCAAATCACCACGATGTGCGTATCATAATAATGTAAGCCCACAGGTCAACTGTTAAACTTGTATGCGCATTTAGCCGGCCTGAAATGGCAGGTTTCTTAGAGACGCGCCACAGTTGCTGCGTAAATGGCGACAATGCCAGTCAACCAGCCCCAAGTGAGGATTCCACTTAAAATTGTTCCGCCTGCAACGATTTTTATTTCGTGCTATGAGCTGACAAGTGGCAGCGTTAATGTATCGTTCGTTAGCGCTTATGTATAACCGGATATAGTAAAACTAAGGCTTTAAACTCAAGTTGTGTAGCCCTCCAAAAGATCATCTGAAATATCAGATTTACTTCGGTCTTTAGGGCTTCCGTGCCCGCCACCGCCGGCGGTTTCGAGCCGGATGATGTCGCCGGTTTTCATGTTCAATCCAGCGACTTTTGAGACTAAATTTTCTTCTGTATCAGAACCAGCACGACGCACAATCAATTGTCCAACACGGCCAGGCTCTCCACCCTCCAAACCATAAGGCGCTATTTTAAAGCGATCTAAGTTTGCGGCAAAAGTGCCTTCAGGGGCATCTAATCTAAATTCTCGAACAAGACCTAACCCGCCTCTGGATTTTCCTTCACCACCAGAATTGGGGACCAGCCCGTATTGCAAAAAGGTCAGAGGATAATCATTTTCGATCATCTCAATCGGTGTGTTCGATATGTTATGAAAGCCACATGAAAAACCGTTGGCACCATCGCCATCCGGGTGACCACCCCAACCACCGCATTCCAGATCGAAATAAACTTGGCGCGATCCGTCTGCGTTATTGGCACTTAAAGCATAGGCATAACTGACCCCATAATAGCTGGCGGGAACGCGCTCTGGTACGGCTTGGGCAAAGGCCCCCATGACTGCATTAACAACCCGGTGCCCTACCGCCATCCGGTTGGCAACCGGCGCCGGGTGGCGGGCATTGACTACTGAACCCAGCGGCGCAATAACGGAAATTGGGCGGTAACACCCGGCATTGGCCGGAACTTCACGACCAATCGCCATCAACGCGCCACATATGACGGCGGATCGGGTCATGTTAAAAGTGCAATTTACCGGACCTTTAGCTTGGCTGCTGGATTGCGATAAATCAACTTCAACCGAATCATCGTGAACGATCAATCGGGCATTGATCCTGAGCTTCCTGTCGAGCTCTATCCCATCGTCATCGACAAAATCTTTGAACTCGTAAACGCCATTTCGAATTTCAGCAAACACGGCGCGGGTTTGGGCTTCTGATGCGGCTTGAATGCGCTCGCATGCTTCTGCTAACCGCTCAGCTCCGTAGCGCTTTCCGACTCGCTGAATGGTCTGCGCCCCTGTTTCTAAAGCGGCTAATTGCGATGAAAAATCACCGCCCACGTTGACGGGTTCGCGGGTGTTGGCCAGAAGCATTTTAACAACGGCTTCGTTGCGCTCTCCGCCTTGAACGATTTTTAAGGGTGGAATGCATAATCCTTCTTGGTAGATTTCTGTCGCTTCGGCGTAATAGCTGCCGGGGGCGCCGCCGCCAACATCCAGATGGTGAACAAGAATCCCCGCAATCGCGATCCGTCGGCCTTCATGAAAGACCGGGCGGAAGGTTTGGATGTCGGGTAAATGCTGGCCACCGCTATATGGATCGTTGGTAATAATCACATCACCATCATACCATTCTTCAATGGGAATATGATGATTAATCAAATCCTCTAAACAAGCCGCCATGGAATTTAGATGCACCGGCATGCGGGCGGCTTGGGCAACGCTTTGGCCATTGGCATCGAAAACGCAGGTGGAATAATCCAGAATTTCACGGACTACGGACGATCGGCTTGTGCGCCAAATGGTGACGCTCATTTCTTCAGCTGCTGAAACCAAAGAGTTGCGGATGATCTCAATTTGGACGGGGTTTAAAGAACTCATGTGTCATCTCCGATACAAACTTTGGCTATTAATTCACCCGTCGCTTCGGGGGTCAAAGACCAGTCATGGGGAACTAAAATTGTTGAATGGGCCTCTTCAATGATCAAGGGGCCATATAAAAGTGTTTCCGTTTCAAGGGATGCGCGCTCAATAATGGGGACATTATGCCATCGGCTTTGGCTATAAATTCGGCGATTACCGCGGGGCTTTCCATCCCCTGATGCAATGTCGTTGGTTTTGGGTTTAGCTAAAGTACCAATCGCACTCATCCGCAAATTAATAATCTCGGGTGTGGCAGACGCGTCGGAATGGGCGAACTTGGCTTGGTGTAGTTCGTGAAAAGTAGCGACGGCGCTTTCCAAATCATCGGTATTGGTGAACGGGGTTGCGATCTCGTAGGCTTGTCCCTTGTAGCGTAAATCGAGGGTGTAGGTGAGTTTTTGATCTTTCTCCGCAATGCCGTCGGCGCTTAAGCGTTTAAGTCCTTCGGCACTTAATATAGCGACGGTTTTGGCCAGCTCTCCCTTCGCACCCGCATCGGCGTTTATCAGCTGGGCACTGGTTAAATCGTGAACAATATCGGCATATAACATTCCCCATGCGCTTAACGTTCCGGGATCACTTGGGAAGATTACCTGTTTTATATCAAGTTCTGCCGCTGTATCGCAGGCGTGTAATCCGCCGGCTCCACCAAACGAAACTAAAGCAAAATCTTCTGGGTCGAGACCCTTTTCAAATAACGATAATCTGATCGCGCTGGCCATATGTGCGACAGCAATCTGGGTAATGCCCTCCGCTGTTTCTTCCAGGTCTAGTTTTAAGGGCACAGCCACATCTGTGATAACCGCTTGCTGTGCCGCTGTAGTATTTAAACGCATGGCACCGCCTAAAAAATGGAGCGGGTCAATGCGCCCCAAAGTGACGTTGGCATCGGTTACAGTGGGGCGTTTGCCGCCCCGGTCATAACATGCTGGGCCCGGTGCAGCGCCCGCACTTTCCGGACCTACATACAAACCGCCCGCCGTGTCTGTTCCGGCGATCGATCCGCCACCAGCACCAATGGTGCGCATTTCAACCATCGGTAAACGAACGGGGCATCCGCCGACCTCACCTTGGTTGACCTGATGAACGCGACCGTCCTCAACCAAGGAGACATCATAACTGGTGCCGCCCATGTCGACGGCAACTAAGTTCAACCTGCCCAGCCTGTGGGCAATGGTTTCAGCCGCTTTTGCGCCGCCGCTTGGGCCTGATAGTAAAAGCCGGGCCGGATGACGTGCCGCCATTTGGGGTGTAGCAACACCACCATTTGATTGAACCAAGTAAACCGGAGCTGTCAACCCATGATCGGTCAAGCGGGCTCCTAAGCGTTTTAAGTAATCGCCGACAACAGGCATTAACAAGGCGTTTAGAACGGTTGTTGATGTGCGCTCAAATTCACGAAATTCGGGGCTTATGTCTGATGAAATTGAGATCCGTATTTGGGGCAAGCATTGCTCAATAATTTGAGCGACCCGGCGTTCATGTTCTGAGTTCGCATAAGAATGCAACAGCGATACGGCTACCGTTTCAGCCCCACAACCGGTTAGCTGTTGGGCCAAGGCTTTAATATCGTCATCATTAAGCGCGCATTCGATGCTTCCATCGGCTTTTGTTCGTTCTTTCAAGCCAAACCGCCGTGATCGTGGAATTAACAAAGTACGCTCTTCGGCTTTGTTAGCATAAACGTGAGTACGCAAATGGCGACCTATTTCCAAAACATCTTCAAACCCGGCTGTGGTAATCAATGCCCCGGTTGGTAATTTGCGCTCTAGAACTGCATTGGTGGCGATGGTTGTGCCGTGTATTAAGATTGATATTTGATCGAAGCGGAAGCCAAATAGCTCGGCCGCTTCTTGTAAGCCGGTCAGCAACCCTTCTGATGGGTCACCCGGTGTTGTGGGTGTTTTGTGGGCATGGTTGGCGCCTGTCGCCTCGTTTAAAATTTGAAAGTCGGTGAAGGTACCGCCGATATCAACGGCAATTCGGACACTAGAACTTTGGCTTGTTGTAGGTTTGGGACTCATAGGGAAATGCACTCCTATTTATGCAATGTTGATTAACTTCAATGTTATTAGAACACCAAGCCTTGGTAAAGCGTATCAGGGCATTGGGCTTCTGGCGCAGAGCGTATTTCTATGATATCTTAGGGAACCCTTTTTTTATCTACCGGAGCCAAAATGAAACTAATTGTTCTTAATCTACCACGCGACTTTAGCCAAACGGACCTGGCCGCATTATTCGAAGCGTATGGAGACATTAAGGTTTGTAATCTAGTTATGGATGAAGGAACTTCTGGATCAAAAGGCTTCGGTTTCGTAAATATGGCGCAACAACAAGATGCTGAAATTGCCATCGAAAAGTTGCACGGCAGTAAAGTTGGGAAAAACAAAATCCGTGTCAAAGTGTCTAATTAACGCCCCCCTCCCAGACGATTTGAACTACCCTTAGTCTTGCTTTTTTTCGCAATTAATGCGTATACACACAAAATCGAACCCATTTTAAATAGGTAACTTGTTTTATTTGATCGCATATCTAT
>CALJEW010000034.1 GCA_938074585.1 uncultured Rhodospirillales bacterium
TTAGGAAAAGCTGAATGTCAGCTTTAAAAAGAGTACCTTCCGGCTAACTATAAACCCTAAACGTTAAACCTAAACAGCATAATGTCGCCGTCTTTGACTTGGTAGGTTTTCCCTTCTTGGCGCATTTTACCAGCGTCTTTGACTGCTTGCTCACCACCTAATGAAACAAAATTATCATAGGCGATAGTTTCAGCTTTAATGTAGCCGCGCTCAAAATCTGTGTGGATAACACCTGCGGCTTGCGGACCCAAGGCACCATCGAATACGGTCCATGCCCGTGTCTCTTTTGGCCCAGATGTAAAGAAAGTGATCAATTTCAATAAGCTATAACCAGCCCGAATAACCCGGTCTAAACCTGCTTCATGTAAGCCCAAAGCTTCTAAAAATTCGGCTTTTTCTTCCGCATCAGCAAGCTGTGATACTTCTTCTTCGATTTTAGCTGAAACCACAACAGAGGTAGCACCTTGTGCAGCGGCCATTTCAGCAACTTTGGCTGATAAAGCATTGCCGTCGGATGCGGATTCTTCTTCCACGTTGCACGCATATAGCACTGGCTTTGACGTTAGCAATTGAAGCATACCGAAGGCTTTTTTATCATCGTCGCTAACTTCTAATTTCCGTGCGGGAACACCGTCGCGTAATAATTCCAGTGTGCTTTGCACCAACCTTAAAAGCTGTTTGGCTTCTTTCTCATCACCCTTTGCGCGCTTTTCTAAAGCATTCACCCGCTTTTCCAAGCTTTCCATATCGGCTAGCATCAATTCAGTCTCAACCGTCTCGGCATCGCGAATAGGCTCTATATCACCTTCTACGTGAGTAACGTTTTCATCTTCAAAGCACCGTAGTACATGAATAATAGCATCAACTTCACGGATGTTGGCTAAGAACTGGTTTCCCAAACCTTCGCCTTTACTTGCGCCACGAACTAAACCGGCAATATCGACGAATTCGAGTTGGGTTGAAATGATTTTTGCCGACTTTGTAATGTCTGAAATTTTTTTGAGCCGCTCATCAGGGACAGAAACGCGCCCAATGTTGGGCTCAATCGTGCAGAATGGAAAGTTTGCAGCCTCAGCTCCCGCCGTTGCCGTCAACGCATTGAACAGCGTCGACTTTCCGACGTTTGGTAGTCCAACAATTCCACAATTGAAACCCATTATTGCTCTTCCTTCTTATTCTTTGTGTCTTTTTGTAAATCACGCGGTGGCTTTGGTCGTAGCGGATTAAGTGCCAATGAAACCTTGCTCATGAAACCACTATCTTCGCCTTTAATTAATAAATCTGCATTTTCGCCTATCGCTTCGATCATTTTATCAAGCCATTGTTGGTCTGCTTTCGAAAAGTCTTTCAGCACATGGCCTACTACTTTTTCTTTATCACCCGGATGTCCAACACCCAACCGAACGCGCTGAAAACCGGAACCTATATGACTTTGGATTGAACGAATGCCATTGTGCCCAGCGTGCCCACCACCAGTTTTTATACGAATTTTACCAGCTACTAAATCCATTTCGTCTTGGAATACGATAATGTCTTGAAGCGCTAGCTTATAAAACGCCATGGCGGCTTGAACGGCTTTACCCGACTCGTTCATGTACGTTGTGGGTTTTAGGATCAAAACTTTTTGCCCAGCTATCTTGCCTTCGCAAAGTTGGCCCTGAAACTTTGATCTGAAAGGCGCAAACGAATGGCGGTGGACAATTTCGTCCACCGCCATAAAACCGATGTTGTGACGGTTCTTTGCAAAATCGGATCCAGGATTGCCGAGGCCCACAAATAGACGCACGGTATTTCTCCTTGACCAATTTTAAGAAGATTACTCTTCGGAAGTTTCTTCAGCTGAAGTTGCTTCTGCATCCTCGCCTTCTTCCGCACCCGTCTCATCAATTTCAATGTTAACCGATGGTGCCGCGATTGTAGCAACCGTGAAATCACGGTCCGTAATCGTCAATTCAACATCACCAGGTAATGTAACGCTGCTAATGTGAACGCTATCACCAACATTGTATCCAGATAGGTCAATTTCGACTGATTCTGGAATGCTGTCAGGTGACGCACGCATTTCAATCGCGTGACGCACAACGTTCAGAACGCCGCCTTGGCGTAAACCAGGGCATTCTTCTTCACCAACGAAAATAACAGGAACTTCAACAACCAAACGAGTTGTTTTACTGAAGCGCATGAAGTCAACGTGTATTGGTTGATCCGTAACCGGATGCAATTGAATGTCACGAGGAAGGACACGGTGCTTTTTACCGTCTGCTTCGATCTCATAAACTTTAGAAAAGAATCCACCGCCACGAATTTGATGCATAAGATCAATCGGGTGAATGGATACCATAGATGGGGTTTCTTTGTTGCCGTAAATTACGGCCGGTATACGACCGGCGCGACGCGTCGCTCGAGCTGCCCCCTTACCTGCTCGTTCCCGCGGTTCCGCAGCGAGAGAGATGATATCTGCCATGTGAATAACTCCTAATTATCGATATCAGCCGACCTCCAGGGGTGCCGGCAAAAATCCCACCCTTTCGGGCGCGGCATAAGTAAACCGCTTTACGGGCTACGTCAATCAATCAAACAGCGTTGAAACCGAGCTTTCATCACTAATTCTGCTAATGGCTTCAGCCATAAGAGGAGCAATCGTCAATTGTTCAATATTATGGGACACCAGAACAGCCTCTGTTGCCATTATACTATCGGTAATGACCAAGCGCTCCATAGGCGATGCGCTGACGCGTGCTACGGCACCACCGGACAAAACACCATGCGTCACATAGGCCGCAACTGACTTTCCACCCTCTTCTTTTAAGGCAACTGCCGCATTACATAATGTTCCAGCAGAATCTACGATATCATCAACCAAAATACAGGCCCGCCCTTCAACATTACCAATAATATTCATAACTTCTGATGCGCCTGCACGTTCGCGGCGCTTATCAATAATCGCCAAATCAGCCCCCAAGCGCTTCGCCAAGCTTCGTGCCCGAACAACACCGCCAACATCTGGCGAGACAATAACCAGTTCCTGACCCGCATAGCGCTCTTCAATATCGCGCCGCATAACCGGTGCTCCATATAGGTTATCAGTTGGAATATCGAAAAAACCTTGAATTTGACCCGCATGTAAATCCATGGTCAACACCCGGTCAGCACCGGCCTCAGTGATTAGGTTTGCAACCAATTTAGCAGAAATCGGCGTCCGTGGGCTTGATTTTCGATCTTGACGGGCGTACCCGAAATAAGGAATCACAGCCGTTATACGCCGGGCGGAACTGCGCCGGAGCGCATCTATTGTCACGAGTAATTCCATTAAATTATCGTTTGCCGGAAATGAAGTGGATTGAACGACAAAAACATCCTCGCCCCGAACGTTCTCTTCGATTTCGACAAAGATTTCCATATCTGAAAATCGCCGAACCGTCGCTTTAGTAAGAGGCAGATTGATATAAGCCGAAATCGCTTCAGCGAGTGGACGGTTGCTGTTGCAGGAAATAATTTTCATTGAATTTGGGTCCTGGCGTCGCTTTTGCTCTAACGCGCGCATTAAAAATATGTTGTACCTTGTAGCCCTGTCCTTCAGTCCCCAGAAACCATTGCACAAGCCATATGTATTGAAACGCAGAAATTAGCAGTGTCCCCCGTATCTGTAAATGGATTCATCACCAAATTCATGAATTAGGTGGTGGTGGTGCCCGACCCGGCACCTGCTGTAGGTTTGAATTGCGGAAAAAATCAGGTGCTGAGCCCAAATTTGTGCCCAGGTTTGGCTTATTTTGAAACAATTTCTCAATCTCTTGTGCTGCAGCTTCGAATACAACATCGCCAACTCGTCTCCATTCGCCATCTAAGCTACCTGCAACAACAGCATTTTCCTGAATTGCTTTACCCACTTCACCGCCATCAAGCGTATTTACAACCCAAACAACACGCGCCTGTTGCCTTCCATTTACAGGTGGCCCAACGGTAATCTGCCCAACCACTTCATATCCCGCTTAGCGTTGGTCTTCTGTGACAGACAGGTCTAATTTACGCATGGCCCGTTTAATGCCTCGGATCAAAACCTCCTTACCATCACCGGGGGTTCCAGAAACAGTTCGAATAAGAAACGAAGGCATCCCCCACGATATGGGGTTCACCTTAGATTTATCAGACGTCTCATTCATCGCTGCGGGTTTTGCCGTTGCTGCATTTTGCAACAAAGCCTCATCATCCATCGATTTATCATTGGGGTTTTCAACTGTTTAGACTTCTTCTAGCCCTAGCCCCATGCCCTTTGGCATCAGGCGCTGGGGTTGTTCATGGGCAATGAGTGGCGCAAACACTTTTATATCCGCACCCGTTAGCGCATACGATGGCTTTGGCTCAACAATAATCACTACAACAGGCACCGCAGGGGTCACAACCAGTTTAGGATTCGCACTCACTGTTGGCATTAGCGCATCTATTTTTGGAAATTCAATCAATTGAGATGATCCCATTGGATGTGAAAACCGTTCTTCCGGTGGCATTGCGACCTCTTCTATGAGCGCCAGCGGACCAACTAAATCAGCAACCATGCCTATGATATGGGTTCCGCTTCAGCAATAATCAAATTAATTGTCTCCAATCCTCCTTCATCCCACAAAACCCCATCTGCGATAATTTCGTGGTTTACGCTAGCAACAACCTTCCCGCATGGGGCGCGTAAATCTAAGTTTGCTCACACCCATGTAATCGAACCCCGCCTGCGGACTTCTGAAATACGGTCAACGATGGTTGCGCCTTGATCATTTAATTGGCCTGAAATAACCGAAAGCCGGGTTGCATCTCCTAACGAAGCGGCGAGGGCATCAGCAAGAACCAGTCGCCCTAGATTTTTCATGCCTTCAACTGACATCACGAAAACAATATTCGTGCTTTGGGCCAAGGGAGCATGGATTTTATAGCTAATTGAATTTTGTGAGCTGTCCGGCATAGTAAAACAGCAACCAGCTAGAGCCAAGCTGGCAGGGGTCAGAGCTTTAGTGGCATACACCAACAATCGCATTGTTGGTTTTCCGACGCCCCAAGTTTCCGTACAAAAAAGACGACAGACATCGCCCT
>CALJEW010000035.1 GCA_938074585.1 uncultured Rhodospirillales bacterium
TTTGCGTCTCCATACCAGTTTCTATCAATGTAATTCGCCACGGTTCTGCACCCTCCCTGGATATTTCAACAGCATCTTTCCGTAAATCAAAGGTCACCGCCTCAGCAGAATGCAAAGCATAATTGGCAAAATATTCTTTTATCATATAGCCGCGATATCCTAAACATATCACAAAATCGCTGATCCCGTGCGCGTGATAGGTTTTCATGATGTGCCACAAAATTGGCATATCGCCAATTTTAATCATTGGCTTTGGACGCAAATGGCTTTCTTCAGAAATCCGAGTGCCACGTCCACCTGCCAGTATCACCGCTTTCATGTCCGGCTCCAGTTTTCAATTTCAACAGAATTTTCTGGTTGATCAGAAATATTTATCGACCGCTCGATCACTGAAATCGGACGGATTCGTACATCATCATAGATCCGTCCAATATACTCCCCTAAAATGCCAACAAAGATTGCATTCAATCCAATCGAAAACAATAAAAACACAACC
Source organism: uncultured Rhodospirillales bacterium (assembly GCA_938074585.1). GTDB lineage: Bacteria > Pseudomonadota > Alphaproteobacteria > Rhodospirillales > Casp-alpha2 > JABMNT01. The sequence goes on from CALJEW010000035.1 coordinate 497, forward strand.
AATGTTGCAAATCCCTGAGGCCAAGATGCCCCAGATACAAGATAAGTGATGACATAATACAGTCCCATCACAAGGGCCGCAAAGAATACAATGAATCCAGTCAAACTGGCCAACCGTAACGGAGCCAAGGAATGGCTAACAATCCCATCTGTTGCAAAACTTAAAAGTCGACGGAATGGAAATTTGCTTTCATCGAATTCCCGAGCGTCACGATCATAATCAATGCCGACCTGATTGGCAGCCAGCATAGAAACAAGTCCACGGGTATAGGGACGGGAATCCTTAACCTGACACAGCCGGTCAAGAACTTTGCGATCAACAAGTCGAAAATCACCGGCATTTTCAACAATTGAGTCATCTGAAATTAAACTTACCAATTTGTAAAATAACTTTCGTCCCGCCTGAAGCGCTCGGGGTTCCTGTCGTTTGCGTCGAATTCCAACAACAACATCATGCCCTTTTTCCCAGAGTTCCAAAAACTTGGGAATGACATATATTGGGTCCTGAAGATCACAATCAAGCTGCACTGCAGCGTCGCCAGTAACGTGACGATATGCTGTTAAGACTGACCGTTGGAACCCATAATTCCGGGCCAACCGAATAACCTTCACTCGACTGTCAAGATAAGCAAGTTTAGTCAGCTCTGTTTCAGTATCATCGGTACTGTGATTGTCAGAGAAGAACAGCTCTAAACGATAAGTGCCGTCAAGAGTTTCAAATAAAGTTGTGATCGCATCATACGCACGCTTAACATTATTTCCTTCGTTAAAGACGGGAACAACAACTGAAATTAGCTTGCGAGTATCCTGAGACATAATTAACCCTAAATCACCTTCACCGTTGGTAGTGGCATTACAAATTTTGATTTCAGTCCCCGCGCTCGCAACTGTTCCATAATAGGCTTACCATAATGCCAGGCTAACAACAAAACATAGTCCGGCTGTTCTTCCATCAAAATGGAGTTCTCAACCACTGGAATATGCATTCCCGGCAAATACATCCCAAGCTTAAGCGAAGTTGGCTGTTCAGCGAGATAGGGCAAAAGCTCTGGATTCATACCACAAAAATTCAATAAAGTGGAGCATCTTCCGGGACAAGAATTTCCTACAAAACGCCGACCATTTAATTTTGCTTTGTAGGCGAATTCCATCAATTCATCCCGGGTCTGGTAGGCATTGTCACGAAAACTTTTGTAAATACCTGGTTTTGACATGCCTTTTGCATCTTCTAACCTCAATAAATCAGCAACTGATCCGTCATGTTGACGGGTACCTTTGCGGGCCACATATGCACGGATATTACCACCATAACGGTCAGCACGCTCTACCGAAAAAATCTCCATATTATAATATTTGAACAAGGTCACAAGCGACTTCAAACTATATGTCCTAATATGTTCATGATATATTGTGTCGTATTGCGCTCCCTCCAGTACATCCATCAAATAATGGCTTTCGGTAATAAACACACCGTCGTTATCCAAAAGAGTCAAAATCCCACGCATCACTTCTCCAAGTGGGCCCATATGTGCAAACACATTGGTTGTCGTGATGACTTTAGCTTTTCCGTAATCTTTGACAATATTTTCGGACAAATTTTCAGTAAAAAAACTTTGGATTGTTTCTATATCATTTTCTAAGCGCGCGATTTTTGCAATATTTGTTGGTTCAACACCCAAAATGCGCATATTATTTTTCTTAAAACCAGTTAGTAAGGTACCATCGTTGGACCCAATATCGACGCATAATGATGATTCATCTAACCCTATTTTTTTAACCACACCATCTGCGAAGACTTGCTGATATTCAGACAGTTCTTTTGTAATGCCGCTGCGGTATGGGTAGTCTGGTTTATAAACGATGGCACCATCCACCACATAATCTAACTGCGTCAATGTGCAAACTTCACACCGAAACAGCCGCAAAGGGAAACTAGTTTCCGCCGCATTTAACATATCAATGGTCAGCAGACTATCGCACAGTGGTTGATGCCCTACATCAAGCACCAATTCCAATGAATTTGATCCACAGATTTGGCATCTATTCAATGGGCCCGGAGCGACGTCGTGATCAACTGTCATGCTTTTTTTTCCTCCAATTTTGATTTCCGTGTTGACCTATCTATTTCACGAACCCGCCCGACAGTGCGTCTTTAGTTATCAAATCAGCAAGTTGCAACGCTGGGAGTGCGTTTCTAATATCACACAATGGATCAATTCGAGCTACATCCGCGGCAAAGAAGGCCGCTAATTCCTGTGCAAGCGGACTGGAAAACCCATGCGCAACATCAAGTGTGGTGTCTGCAATTTTTGCATTCCCTGGTTCTTTGGAAAATTCAATATCTCCAGACCAATCATCACCATATACTTCAATTTTACGTACGCGGGCTTTAGCATTACGATGCATTTGCAAGTTCACAGTGACCTCCGACCACTTCAAACAAACAACAAGTTCATGTTTCGTATCAGTGAATCTGACCTGCTGCACCGAAATCGAATGGTCTGGTAAAAAAAAAGCAAGGATACTCCACACATGCGGAAACACATCCCAAGCAATATTTAATGATGGATCAAATGCTTTATTTTCGCCATAACGATTTTCTGCAGCTGGATCAGACCAGTAGAGATCAATCTGTCGAATCTTCCCTTTTGCGCAGCAAGCTTTTGAAAAAATTCTTAAATTTGAACTATATCTAAACACCAGCCCCGTCACACATTGCAATGGCTGCGATTGAGCAACTAATTCTGCAGCATCTTCTAAATTTACGGCAAAGGGTTTTTCAACAAAAACCCTTTTTCCTTTTGCAAGGGCAAGGGAAGCAGTGTGTTTATGCATTGCAGCTCGGCGCGCGATTAAAACATGACTTATATCTGGATTATCCAAGATTGCACTTTGGTCCGAAAATACAATATTAATTATTGATGGCATTTTCGCGGGCTGTGCCATGAAGTCATGCCATGATTTTTGATTGGTAGGTGAACATAAAATTAATGTCGACCCAGCGGGCAGTAGCTTTATACAAACCGATGCCAAAACCCGGGCCCAACGCCCACCCCCAATAATCGCTACATGAATAGGATTAAGCATTTTTTGCGATATCGAGGTTGTACTGCAATATTTGCGCCCGGGTGACATCTGCCATATTTTGCTCTTCTAAATGAGCTTTATACCAGGTTGCGGTCATCGCAACTGCTACTTGCAGGGCCCACGCGGGATGCCAGCTCAAATACTGTTTTGATTGATTACTGCTGAGTTTTAAAAACTCACTTTCCAGAAGTTGAGAATCTGGGACATGATTTATATCTGGCAATACCCATCCAGCTTCAAACTGCGCAAGCAATTCAGACACTGGAACTGTATCAAAATCACTTGGACCAAAATTCCAACTCTGAAACTCCTGGTCTGGCGCGCGCAAAAGCTTTTGCATCAGCAACAAATACCCATGGCAAAGACACAATACATGTTGCCAAGGCCTTGTGGCATTGGGATTGCGAATAGTTAGGGTCGACGCGGTACCGATTGCGCGTACCAAATCAGGAATAAGCCGATCCTCAGACCAATCCCCACCCCCAATCACATTGCCACCACGGGCAGTTGCCACCGCCAATGGTGGATCCCTCCGGCCCAATAATCCTCGGTAACCGCTCACAACCATCTCTGCCGCTGATTTTGATGCACTATAGGGATCTTTTCCTCCAAGAGCATCGCTTTCAACAAAGCCATTTTCTAAATCTGCATTGTGATAAACTTTGTCGGTTGTAATGCATAAAACAGCCTGTACGCTTGGGGTTTGACGAAGAGCTTCTAACAAATACGCAGTTCCCATCGTGTTAGTTTCAAATGTATTGATTGGATCCACGTACGACTGTTTTACCAAAGGTTGTGCGGCGAGGTGAAACACAATCTTTGGTTGGATCTGCGCAATCGCTGCCTCCAGTTTTTTCTGATCTCGGATATCCACTAGATGATGATCAATATCCTTTCTAATGGCAATCACATCAAACATATTTGGACAGGTGTCTGGTTCCAACGATAGACCTGAAACCTTAGCCCCCAGCATCGAAAGCCACATGCACAACCAGCTTCCCTTGAACCCTGTATGTCCAGTCACCAGCACCCGCTGGTCTTTAAAATCCTGTTGGAACTGCATGATATATCCGCCGAAAACCCAGTATTAACGCATTTTTGATTGGTAGAGACGTTTTCCAAATTCAATTTTTGACACTGGAACCTTTTACCAGACGGCCGACCATTCTCACGGGCCAGTTTTTTTTGCTGCGCTGAGCTTATGACCAATAGTGGAGATGTCAAGCACCTCAGACTGAGCCAGACACGTTTGGTGTAAGAAAGCACCTAGATTAACAACAACAATACTGGACAAACACTTGGGCTTCTGTGGCGGTACACTCAAACTAATGAAAACGCGTAGCAGATCTCAAAATGTTTGTTTATAAGGACTCCCCAACTAAAGTGTCCTCAGTTGTTTCTAGTTCAAATTTCTATTTTGCCTCGCGGCATTATTCAAAAGATGCTAAAATTTTAAGCTATTGATCCAAAGGAATTCAAACATGTTCCACTAATTTGAAAGGTTTGAAAAATTTAATTTCTAAAATTACGATTAATAGAATAATCATTGGCAACCAGTCAGATAATAGATCGTTTGTAAACAATAACTCTCAGTATGAATTGATATTTGAAAACTCTGTCGGCGTTATTTAAAAAATTAGTATATTAAAAAAAATTTAGTACTGGAAGTGCTGCTTTACATTACGCCTTGCATCTCCGTAACTATCCCTCGTTTTGCGATACAGGGTCGCTTGTCTAATCAAGTGCTGGAAGGCGCTTTGGCGCGTTCCTTTGGTTACGAAAGCTTCCGTTGGCACTGCAAAGTCTTTACAAAAAGGCATTGATCCCTGGCTTAACGATGACAGGGGGTTAACGATCAGCACCTCAGGCTGTCCAGGGCAACTTTGGTACCCTCTGGTCTAATAGGAGGCGTGACAAGCGCGCGGCCTTGGTTAATCCTTAGGCTTTCAAAAAGGGGGGCTACTGGGATCTTTGGTGTTGCCGTTCTTGTTTTGCTGTTTCTTCTGGGTTTTTTCTCTATTCTTCATTCTCTGGTACACAGTTTGTACAATGAAACCAATAAGGGTAAGGCAAATGAAGCTAGGAACTACATAGAGAAATATAATGCGAGCTATTTCTAACATGATGACTTTATAGCACCTTTTTACATGGTGGAAAGACCCTTCAAACATCATGGAATTTCAGAGATGACGTTTTGTAACTGTCTGAGATCAATCAGTTAGCCGACCAGCTCAAAAATTAAGTAATTTAAGAAATATTTTTCTGGTTTAAGATATTTTCTTTTTTCCCAGGATATGAACCCCACGTGGTCACACAAAAGGGAACGCTATATGGTCGCATAAGTTTACTGATCAGTATCACCTTGGAGTGAGCCCAGTTAAATTTTGATAAACTATTTTAACATTTTTTAAATTTTATAAAACTGGGTCGATGGACTAGCGGAGAATTCCTAATTTGAAGGTTGGTTATATAAAAGAGTTTTAGTAAACATTTGCGAAAGCATCAAATTAGATTATAGATACGAAATCGAATTACAGAATTCAAGTTGAAGACGGCCAAGTAGAAGCTAAAGTTCTCTGAGATTATGTTAAATACCGAACTGCTGCCCTATGAAAAAGACAGAAGCTAGGTATGTAATTCGCACTCCATTCATCTGGGGTATTCCGGTAATTTCATTGTGTGCCGGGCACGTTTTGGGAGAAAAATTATGAAAAAGACACTAATTGCCACCAGCCTGGTTGCTTTGATTGGTACAACTGCTGCAGCTCAAGAAATCGGGGCTACATTCTCGAGATTTGACGATAACTGGCTAACCGTATTGCGCACAGGCATGACTGAGTACGCAGGGACTATAAATGGTTTGACGTATCAACAGGAAGATGCTTCAGACGATCTTGCAAAGCAAATTGACCAGGTTCGTAACTTCGTTGCCTCGGGCGTAGATGCTATAATTGTAAACATCGTTGACACATCTGCTGGCGCCGCAGTTTCA
>CALJEW010000036.1 GCA_938074585.1 uncultured Rhodospirillales bacterium
TTTAGCACTTCAGAGTATGCTAGATTATCCTTTATCTAACGAATCAACTTGAACGAAAAACGATAAAATATATGCTGCATATAGGGTTCGTTGTTGGAGATGAGCACTGGACTCGAAAAGGCAAAATCAAACTATTCATAGTTGTGTATGTTTTAATGCGAGCTATTACCTGATATTAGGAAACGGTATGCTGGTCGACGATTTTACAGATATGAACCTCATATCAAGTATTGGTTTTAAATGGCAAGGAGTTAGTGACAAAGTCATGGGCGGGATGTCAGAGGCCAATGTCTCCTATACAACGATCAAAGGTCGCTCTTGCTTGCGCCTTTCTGGAGACGTCCGTCTTGAGAATAACGGCGGGTTCATTCAAGCAGGGCTTGATCTTTCTTATGAAGGAAAAACTCTCAATGCCTCGCGCTATACTGGCGTCCGCATTTTGGCACGAGGCAATGGTGAAGCCTATACAATTAATCTTCGAACTCCCGATAATGTTCGGGTTTGGCAATCCTATCGTTCTCAGTTCCAAGTCGGATCGAATTGGGAGACTATTGAACTTCCATTTACGTCGTTTGCTCCCCACCGGCTTGATAAGGGGCTGGATACTTCTCGACTGCGCCGTATTGGTCTTATTGCCATCGGCAGCGCATTCAAAGCCGATGTAGCACTTGGAAAAATTGAATTTCATTAAGCCAATTTAACTATGCAATAAACTCACACTGTAAATCATATATTCGGGTTATAGGCCCATTGTAATAGGGTCTGGCGTTGCCTGTGATGACAGGACCAGCTGCCGGGTTTGAAGTTGTTGCGACCTTGTGCTTCCTGGCGTTTGAATGCAATTTACCTTTTGATCTAATATAGGTCTACATCCTGAAGTCTAAGGCCTAGATAATAACGGCAATACCGTTGAAATCACCGGCGTGGGCCTATACCAACCCTGTCTCTCGCCTTAACTCTAATGGCACACGGCTTTGGATAGAGAAATAGCTCATCTCGGGATCAGAGAAATTGCTGATTGTTGCATTTTCATACTACGCTGAGGGCAGTTCATCAGGGCAATAGTTGCAATATTTTCCCTCAAGCACCTCCATTCCAAGCATTTCTTGCGGGCTCAGATAGACTTTAAGTTTGGGTTAAAATTACCATCTTAGGGCTCTGAGATAAGATACTTATACGATCATTTACAAAAACTCCCTCGCCTATCTCACACATTGAACTTAAGTTATATTCCTGAAAAATATTGAACAAGCCGTGGCAACATACTCGTAAATTTCAAAGGGGCTTCGGTTGCTATCAGGCAAATACATGAGTCGCTGGTGTCTGCAATTGGTTGATGTTTAATATCACTGTCCAAATCCGCAATATCACCGACTTCAAAACGCCCAATCTCATCACTAAAAGAGCCTTTAAGTACTTGAGTTAACTCTATCCCATGATGTCCATGCTCGGGTATATTTACGCCAGGAGCAATGTTTAGCAAACTCAAGGTACCATTTGCTGTTTTTAGATCTTCAATGGCGAAAAATTTTATGCCGGGTGCTATTGGCTTCCATTCAACATCCTCCAAATGATTCGGTATATAGGCTCGAAGTGGTTTGGGTACCTCAGAGTTCGAAACATTTAATGCAGCTCCACTGGATGACGAAAGACTTGAAGTGTTTGCTGGAGAAATTACGTGTGGTAGCTCTTGTTTGCCAAGTCTGATCATGGTTTTCTGCAGGGCATCAGAAGACAGCCCTTCAGGTTCAGCAATCTTTAATTGAATACCACCAATAGTTTCTAGTTGATCTTTCCGTTTACGGCAATCCGGGCAAACTGAAATATGACTGGCAACCACAAGTGAAATGGTTTCAATCAAAGTCCCAGCCGTAAAAGCGCCTAAAGTAGAGTCTGATAAGTGATGATGGATACTCATACCATCTCTCCTGATTCAAGATGTAAATTTTTTCTAAGGTGTCCAAATGCCAGCCGTATTCGTGATTTAACGGTGCCTAATGGTATTTCCAGCTGGTTGGCAATCTCGCTATGACTTAAGCCATCGTAAAAAGATAAACGGATAATCCGAGTTTGATCTTGAGGAAGGGCGGACAATGCGAGAGTGATGTTATGGCTTTTCTGTTCTCGGCTAACCTTGTCCTCGGCGTCTTCCTGTTCGTCTACTATTCCTTCCAGGTCATAGTCGTCATCAAAAAAATGTTTTTGTTTGCGTAGTGTATCAATTCGAATGTTCCTAGCTATACGGAAGATCCACGTGCTAGCAGCGGCCTTTTCCGGATCAAACAGCTGCGCCTTTCTCCAAATTTTTAAGAGAGTTTGTTGCGCCAGTTCCTCAGCTACTTCATCGACACTTCCAAGTTTCAACATGTATGATTTAACCCGGGGTGCAAAATGCTGAAAGATATCTGCAAAGGCGGCTTTGTCTTGATTTTTACCGACATTAAGTAATAACTCCGAGAAATTCGGTAGTTCCTTTTCTCTGGGTTTTAAAACAATTTGTCTTTGTTTATTCATTTCAGCGTCTATTTCAGTCACTTTTACGCACCACTATTCTGAATACGGATGAGTTTTGGGATTAGATCTCATATAATGACAAATATTTCTAATACCTTATATTTCTAAGATTATTGCATTTGTTATTTATAGTTATGATCCAATGACATTGCTTCTCCGTAAAAATTGTATAAAAAAGGAATTGATATGCGTAAATACCATAAGATAACGCCACTTAATATAGGTATTGTAGGAAGTGGGATAGCCGGAATGTCGGCAGCCTGGCTGTTATCAAAAAATCATAAGGTTACGGTTTTTGAAAAGGATGAGCGCATTGGTGGTCACACGAATACAGTGGATCTTAACGGCTTGGGTGTAGATACGGGCTTTATTGTTTACAATGTCAAAAATTACCCCAACCTAATTGCCTTATTTGAGCATTTGGGAGTAGCGACACAGTCTACAGACATGTCCTTTGGTGTTTCTGTTGATCAAGGCAAATTTGAGTATTCTGGTGGTGATTTACCCGGCCTTTTCGCACAGAAATCAAACTTGTTCCGTCCCCGGTTCTGGAGAATGGTAAAAGACATTCTGAGGTTTTACCGCGAAGCCCCACAAGTGCTAAATGATGATGCGCTCAGCGAAATCACGCTAGGTGACTACTTATCTGATTATGGATATTCGGAGCCTTTTCAACGAGATCACTTGTTGCCAATGGGCGCTGCTATTTGGTCTACGCCCGTTGATACAATGCTCGAGTATCCGTTGTCTTCTTTTTTACGGTTCTGTGATAACCATGGTCTGTTACAATTAAGCGACCGCCCTGAGTGGCGAACCGTTGTTGGCGGAAGTAAAAAATATATCGAAAACCTTACCAAAGACTTCAAGACCGAAATTCAAACCAATAAAAGTGTAGAGCAGATCTGGAGTGATGACCACGGTGCTTATACCAAAGACCGCAATGGTGATGTTTCGCAATTTGATCATGTAGTGATGGCGTCTCATGCTGATCAGACTTTGAACATGTTAAGGTCACCGAGTTCAAATGAAAGAGAATTGTTCAGTAGTTTTAGCTATCAAGCCAACAAAGCAATATTACACACTGACCCATCCTTAATGCCAAAGAATAAAAAAGCATGGTCAAGCTGGAATTATTTAAGTGTGCTAGACAACGGACAAGATTGTGTCTGTGTCACTTATTGGATGAATAAACTGCAAAACCTGAAGACAGACACAAATTATTTTGTAACCCTCAATCCGCCAAAGCTGCCAAAAGAAGGCACCATACTCCGCAGCTTTATATACCAACACCCTGTGTTCGATAATGATGCAATGGCATCTCAGAGAAGGCTGTGGGAACTACAAGGAAAGCACCGCCTTTGGTTCTGTGGCAGTTATTTTGGATACGGCTTCCATGAAGACGGCTTGCAATCCGGTTTAGCCGTCGCGGAAGAGCTCGGTGGCGCAAGGCGCCCGTGGTCTGTGGAAAATGAAAGTGGTAGAATTCATCTCCCCAGAAACGGGTCCAAACATAACACTTTGAATGCAGCCTGAAATGAGCAATTATAATTCCTGTATTTATGAAGGAACGGTGTTTCACCAAAGGTTACGCCCACGCAAGCACCGCCTTTCATACCGCGTATTTAGCATGCTTGTGGATCTTGATGAATTACCTTCACTTAACAAAAAGCTTAAATTTTTTAGCCATAACCGGTTCAATCTATTTTCGTTCTGGGATAAAGATTATGGCTGTGGGAAGGATACATCGCTTGCCCAGTACGCACGAAATCTCTTAAACACGGCGGATTTAGATTTAACGGGTGGCACGGTCAAGTTGCTATGCTACCCACGTTTGTTTGGATATGCGTTTAATCCACTTAGTGTCTATTACTGCTATGACCTGACTGACGATCTAAAGGCTGTAATATACGAAGTCAGTAATACCTTTGGTGAGCGCCACAGTTACCTCATGAAAGTTGATCAAAAAGATGGTCGACCGATTTTTCATTCCTGCAAAAAAGATTTTTACGTATCACCCTTTATGGATATGGATGCGACCTACCATTTTTGCATCACTCTGCCATCAGATCGGTTGACCGTATTTATTGATCAGCATGATGACAAAGGCTCATTGTTGAAGGCAAGTTTTTCTGGCCACTCAAAAGACTTGTCTGACAAGTTCTTGATATCCCTGTTGCTGCGATATCCGCTGATGAGTGTAAAAGTTATCGGCGGCATACATTGGGAAGCATTGAAATTATGGAGCAAAGGTCTAAAGTTATTTGCACGACCTGCGCCACCAGAAAGCCCCATCACATACGTTACCACTCGCTCGTTGGAGAAGAAGACATGACCAACAATGCTAATGAACTTTATTTGAAAAATGCATATTCAGGGATAAAAAGTCCTTGGTTAAAAAGGTTTGTGGCCTACTTTTCTGATCTGGAAGAAGGTCAGCTTACATTGATTTTACCAGATGAAAATGTTGTTAAGTTTGGACAGAATAACCTAAAGGGACCGCAAGCCTGTATTCGATTAAATTCATACAAGCCTTTGTCTACACTATTCGCCAAAGGTGACTTGGCCTTTGCGGAAAGTTATATACAAGGCGAGTGGGAAAGCCCGGACCTGACGGCACTCTTAGAATTTGGCATCGCCTTGGAAGATAAGTTCGCAATTAAATCTTCCAACAATGTGGTATTAAAAGTTCTGAACCGGATTCGTCATGTTTTGAATCGAAATTCCAGAAGCGGTTCTCGCAAAAACATTGCCAACCATTATGATCTTGGGAATGATTTTTATAAACTCTGGCTTGATGAAACCATGACATATTCGTCCGCTATGTTTAACAGTCCTGCGGATACTTTGAAACAAGCCCAACTGAATAAATATCAAGCAATAGCGGAAATGTTGAACACTCGAAAAAGTGACCGGGTTCTAGAGATTGGTTGTGGATGGGGTGGTTTTTCCGAATATATTGCCAAATTAGTAGACGTACAAATTGATGGTCTGACGCTGTCCAAAGAACAGCTTGATTTTGCTAATGCCCGTTATCGGGATGCGGGTCTTGAAAAACAAGCAACTGCTTCCTACACCGATTATCGAGATAGTACCGGGCAATATGACAAAATCGTTTCGATAGAAATGTTTGAAGCGGTTGGCGAAGCAAATTGGGACACATATTTTCAGACAATTCATGATCGCCTGGCTCCTGGGGGTACAGCAGTTCTACAAATCATTACGATTGATAATGACCGCTTTCACTCCTATCGAAAAAGTGTGGATTTTATCCAACGCTATATTTTCCCGGGCGGTTTTTTGCCAAGCCCTGAATCATTCCAAGCTGCGTTAGACAGGAATAACTTTACCCTAGAGGAAACTCATTTTTTTGGGGCATCATATGCACACACATGTGCGCTTTGGAATAAACAATTCCAACACGCATGGCCTCAAGTCGAGGCTATGGGATATTCAACAAGCTTCAAACGGATGTGGGAATATTACCTATCCTATTGTGAGGCAGGATTTAAGACAGGATGTATTGATGTCGGATTATTCAAAATTAAGAAAACTGTATAAGGGTCTTTACGCTCTTCCTGCATTTGTTTTAGCCCTTCCAACAATCCCCGCATTTATCTTGTTGCCAAGCTTTTACGCCGAGACAATGGGGCTCGGTTTGGCTGCTGTCGGTGCAATTTTTTTGGGCCTTCGGATCCTAGATGTAATCAGCGATCCTATACTCGGGTATGCTTCTGATCACATTCCACCTCGTTTTGGTAAACGAAGACTGCCGATGGCAATTGGAGCCTTGATCGGGGCTCCTGCATTGGTAATGTTGTTTTCACCGGAGACAGGCGTTACTGCAGGATATCTGATTGGCTGGGGCGCACTCCTTTATCTTGCATGGACAGCCGTGCAAATCCCATATGTTGCGTGGGCCGTTGAACTTGAACAGGGGTATGCCGCACGGGCTCAATTAAACGGTTACCGCGAAGGTGCTGGGTTAATAGGGATTATGGCAACCGGTGCCGTTGGCGTTGTTTTGGTATCATTTACGGAACAAGACCGATTTCAGATAATAGCATGGATAACTGTAATTCTAGGGTGTGGTATTTTTTATGCGACATTGCGTTTTGTACCTGATGGACGGCCGATATTTTCTGACAAATCACGGACCTTATCCTTCCCTTGGAAGAACAAAATTTTTCTGCGCGTTTTGACGGCCTGGTTTCTTAATGGATTGGCGAATGGATTGCCCGCTGTGTGTTTACCTTTGTTTATGACACATATTTTAGCTGCATCAGATACAGATCAGGCGGTGTTATTATTTATTTATTTTCTATCCGCAGTGATAGGTATTCAGGGTTGGATATGGCTATCAAGGTTATACACCAAACATTCAGTTTGGTGTCTGTCTATGGTCATGGCCTGCATTGTATTCTTGGCTGTTCCTTTCATAAGTACCGGGGATGTCTTTTTGTTTGGTATTGTTTGTATTTTAACAGGGCTGACATTGGGCAGCGACCTTGCCCTGCCCCCAGCCATACAGGCTGATTGCGCAGACTGGGACCGCTTGCGGTTTCGCAAAGAACGTACAGGAACCCTATTTGCCTATTGGAGTATGTCAACGAAACTTGCGTTAGGTTTAGCCGTCGGAATTGCGTTCCCTGTGCTCGCGTGGTTCGGCTTAGATGATCAAACGCAGATGGCCTCAGACCAATCAAAAGTTGCCCTTGTGGTGATCTACTCAGTGATTCCAATCGTATTAAAACTAATAGCAATTATAATGATGCGTAATTTTCCAATTGGGCCAAAACAACATTTGGCCATAAATAGACGTCTAGAGAGCAGATCATGAAAACCATACTAGGATCAATAATAATCACACTGTTACTAACTGGATGCAACAGCATGAGACCTGAAAATTTTAAAGACAGTGAACCAAAGCTTGTTTTATTTGATTATTTCAAAGGGAAAACATCCGCATGGGGAATGTTTGAAGATCGTTTTGGGAATGTTCGTCGACAATTTCAAGTCGACATTGAAGGTCAGGTTGAAGGAAATGAAATAACCCTAGATGAACGATTTCAATATGACGATGGTGAAAAAGACCAACGAATTTGGCAGATACGTAAAACAGGCGATCATACTTTTGAAGGAACGGCAGATGATGTTATCGGAATCGCAAAAGGTACGGTGCAGGGAAATGCATTAAACTGGACTTATGACCTCAACCTCAAAGTTGGAGATACTTTCTATAAAGTTCACTTCGACGACTGGATGTTTTTGCAACCTGATGGCGTGATGATTAATCGCGCACGGTTGAGCAAGTGGGGCGTTGATATTGGTGAGGTTACATTGTTTTTTAAGAAGCCTGTAAGCGACGCCGAATAAGTCGAATTATGTTACCAATCAAAGGTAGCTTAGCATAAAATTGTTCTGAAGCATCCCAATAATCTATATGTTGGCAAACAAATCCTTGCTCATCAAATCGTACTTCACTCATCCCCTCAACGTTCCAGTGATTAAGCCCTTTGATCTCTCCTTGAAATGACCATCTCAAAAACAAAATATCGTTGCTCCACGCGCGGTGGGTAACCGTGAATTTAGGGTCTTTCACATCATTAAGTGTTTTAACAAGTAAGCGACGAAAATCACCAAGCCCTGAAAATTCATTGAACGGGTCTTTAAACTTAATGTTCCTACTAATAAATCCTTCAATACCCTCAAGTTGTTCAATAGACAACTCTTCGAAAAGCTGGATATAGAGGTTACTACTATCTTCGTTTGTCATTTCTGTCTCGCAATTTTCTGGCGACGTAAAAATACAAACGGTACGGTATCATTTGTATAAGCTTCATGCGACGGACAAAAGGTCCTGGAAAAGCAATTTCGAACCTATCCCCTTGAAGGCCTCGCCGGATTTCAATCGCAGCCTGTTCCGCACTTATTAGGTTCGGCATATTAAAGTTATTTCTATCGGTCAAAGTGCTTTTAACGAAACCTGGATTAATTAGCTGAAGAGTTACCAAACTATCCTGCAATTCAGCACGAAGGCTCTCACATAATGAAATCAAGGCGGCTTTGCTTGGCCCATAGGCGGAAGCATTAGGCAGGCCAATATATCCTGCCAGCGAGCCCACAACAACCAATCTCCCCCCCTGCTTTTTCATCTCGGGCAACACCGCGTGAATGCAATTTAACGTTCCAAAATAATTTACCTCAAATATATTCCGGTGTTCATTTGTCGAACAATCAAGGGTTGGACCTGGGCGATAATCCCCTGCATTAAGCACCGCTAGTTCAATGGCTCCAATTTCTGATTGAGATTGCTCTACCTCATCTTGGTTTGTAATGTCACAAATGACGGAACGAATTTTTGTTGATAAATTGCATACCTCTTGCAAGCGTTGTTGATTCCTACCTGAAATAACTACATTCCAACCATCAGAAGCAAAAGACAGAGCCAAGGCTTTACCAATGCCACTGCCTCCACCTGTGATCCATACCGTGCTCATGGCTGGCTCTCACATGTATTGCATATATATTCGACTGTGGAGCCATCTCGGGCCTTAAATTCTAGCTTTGACCAACGCCCTTTGGCGTCATACCAGACGGATGTATTTTTTAACTCACCTGAATAATCGTATCGGGTCGCTATGACAGAACCTCCCTTAACGGCAATTCGTTCTTTCCCCTTATTCAGAATTTTCACCTGATTAATATTCCCTGTGAGGGTATTAAGTACATAATTTTTATCAACTACATCAACATTCCAGTGGTTAGTTGAAATGATGGGATCATCAATTTTATAAGTTCCGGATGTGGTTTTGATGGTTAATCCTTCAGAGTTCTGTAGAGAAGAGATTTTTGTTTCATCACTGCCGTCTCTTACAGCCACTTGAAGATCCGACAATCTTCCTTTGGACCAACTCTCTACTGATTTGTAATCAAAAGTATATATAGGGATCGTCAAAAAAGTGATATTCATGCTCATTTGGGATTCAATAATGATATTTGAATCTTTTCTGGAAAACGTTGTGACATGGCTACCGACAATCTCTCCGTCACGAACAACATCAAAACCAATTTTACTGTCATATATGTCAATTGAAGTAGGTTCTGAATATGCGGGGAGTGAGATCAACAAAGCGATACCTGCCAATGTTATATGTCGCAATATTTACATCCGTTACTAATTATTGTATTCGTTGTTTACGTAAAAATATCTGAAATAGATCACAATTAATACTAAATTTATATTCTGTTAATGCTCATTTTTGAGCGTTCTTAACTAGAACACTAAAAAATTCAATATCGCTATTCATTTTTTGAAGCTTAATAACTTTTTCTAACAATTCCTTAATTTACCTAATAACTCAAACCCAATAGGTTTTTTGTAATTCGTCTGAGACTAGTTTCACCAAATCATCTTTTTTCGGCCACTAGCAGATAGTTGACGCTTGAATTTGAAGAGATACGCCAGCGCCTGATCAACGGATTATAAGTAACCCCGATAGTCTCATGATTAGCCATGTTATGTGACTTCATCATGGCAGTGAGTTCCTGAGGATGAAGAAATCTCCTCCAGTCGTGGGTGCCAATAGGAAGCCAATGCAGGACATACTCTGCACCAATAATAGCTACCAAAAATGATTGCAGCGTTCTGTTCAGGGTTGCAACGATCATCAACCCACCTGGATTTAGCAATCGACAACACTCACTCATTAACCGAGCGGGGTCTGCTACATGTTCAATAACCTCCAAATTGAGAACAACGTCGAAACGGTTTCCCTTTTTCAATAGATGCTCAGTGAGGCAATGCCGATAGTCAACGTGGTGACCAGATTGAACAGCATGATTGTGGGCAATTTCGATGTTTCTAGATGTGGCATCAATACCAACAACGCTTGCGCCGGCCGCAGCAAGGGGCTCGCTGACCAGGCCGGCACCACAACCAACATCCAGTATTTTTACGCCTTCAATCAAGGTTTTGTTGTCTGGCGCATGCCTGAAGTGTGTTCGTATCCTTTGGATTATAAACCGAAGCCGTTCCTCGTTGAAATTGTGAACGGTGCGAAATTTTCCATTGGGGTTCCACCACTCTTCTGCCAATGCTTCGAACCGCTCAATCTCCTTAGAATCAACGTTCGCTTTATGATCCCAAGGTTGGTCAAGTTCATATCTTGTGAGCATAGACATCTCCGAATATCGGGGTTGGAAAAATTATTTCTCTTCTTTGTACGGATCGATGATAACTTGGATCACCATGACGATGCCAACAATTAACTGGAATGAGTATGGTGAGTGCTCACAAAGAATAGTTTTCTTGTAAGATAACTCAGTTAATGGGAGCTTTATACATAAGGTCCATAACTAACATGAGACGGGCCTAGATATTGGGTATACCCATCGACTAGGAAATATGTTCCTTTCTGATAATTGTGGAACAGCAGCAGGTCTTATAAACTTCCTTCAATTTCATAGGAAAGCAGGTCCATTCGTCCACAATTAGATAATTTGTCATGACAGTGATCCAATGAGGTCTTCATAGCGAGAGGAGTTGAGCGTATTCATTTAAGGATGGATGGTTTTGGTAGAAAATTGACTCAGAAAATGAAAACTAGATATGTCTCCGCTAACTAAAGCCAGTATCTTCCGGATGGTGCTGTTAGACGAATCCAAACCCGTCTCACTATGGCGATAATATACCGGATTTATGCAGTACAGAGTTGCTGCCACTTTGCAAGAAGGGTTCACGTTGAACCTTAAATGTATCTCTTGAATCAAGATGTCGCTTCTTGTTGAAGTGGT
>CALJEW010000037.1 GCA_938074585.1 uncultured Rhodospirillales bacterium
GATCGGTTGAGGGTAAAAAAATCTGTGTATTAGGTGTTACGTTCAAGCCCAACACTGATGATATGCGTGATTCTCCAAGTATTGATATTATTACAGGACTGCAAAAATCTGGTGCCCTCATTCAAGCTTACGATCCAGAAGGCATGGAAGAAGCCAAGCACATGATGAACGATGTCAATTGGTGCGATGGGGCCTATGACGCCATTGAAGGGGCTGATGCTACGGTCATTATTACTGAATGGAATGAATTTAGGGGCTTAGACATGGGGCGTGTTAAATCATTGATGAAATCACCTGTGTTGGTTGATTTACGCAATATTTATAACCCAGATGATATGGCAGATACGGGGATTTCCTATACCTGTATCGGTCGGGCACAGTAGGGAACTCTAATGAATGCACCTCGAACTCTAGACCAGACAATTCTGCGTGAATACGACATCCGCGGTATTGTTGGTGACACCCTAAACCGGGATGATGCAATCGCAATTGGCAGAGCTTTCGGGACGATGCTGATTGAAAAAGGTGGGAAGTCTGCTGCTGTTGGTTATGATGGGCGCTTAAGCTCTCCTGAGCTTGAAGTCGCATTAATTGAAGGATTAACCAGCGTTGGCGTTGATGTGGCTCGTGTTGGGCTTGGCCCAAGTCCGATGCTTTATTACGCAACGCATGTTCTAGAACAAGATGCAGGACTGATGATCACAGGGTCCCACAATCCCCCCGATTATAACGGCATTAAAATGACAACATTTGGTCATTCATTTTTTGCTGATGATATTCAAAAATTGGGCGTTCGAGCTTCTAAAGGAGATTTTTTGGAAGGCCACGGAAACGTCGAAAGCCATGACCTGCAATCGTCCTATGTTGAACGCTTATTAAGTGATTACAGAGGGACAAAAGATCTAAGAATTGCATGGGACCCAGCCAACGGGGCGGCAGGCGATGTACTTGTTCAGTTGATTAAAACGCTTCCGGGAACTCATTTTGTTATTAACGAAAAAATAGATGGCACCTTTCCAGCTCATCACCCAGACCCCACGGTTGAATCTAATTTATATCAGCTGAAAGCATTAGTGGTTAAAAATAGCTGTGATTTGGGTATTGGGTTTGACGGCGATGGCGACCGTATTGGGATAGTTGACCAACACGGCCGCGTCCTTTGGGGGGACCAGCAGCTTGTTGTTCTAGCCAAAGAGATTTTAGAAGAGCAACCGGGCGCAAGCATTGTTACAGACGTCAAAGCCAGTCAAATGTTCTTTGATGAAATTACCCGAATGGGCGGAAAACCGGTTCTATGGAAAGCGGGGCATTCCCATATCAAAACAAAAATGCATCAACTTGGCTCTCCATTAGCTGGTGAAATGAGCGCTCATATATTCTTTCAGCATCGCTATTATGGCTATGATGATGCGCTATATGCGGCTATCCGCATGTTGTCGATCTTGGCATCGGGCGAGCAATCCTTGGCTGATATTTTGGATGCTCTACCAAAATTCGAGAACACACCAGAGCTTCGCTTTGACTGCTCTGAAGAGCGTAAATTTAAGGTCATTGATGAAGTAAGAGCGCGTTTATCCAAAATGGATGATATCGACGTAAACGCGATTGATGGCGTACGGGTAAGCACCGATGATGGCTGGTGGTTATTGCGGGCATCCAATACACAAGCTGTTTTAGCAGCTAGATGTGAATCTAGCACTCAAGCAGGTTTGTTGCGACTCAAAAAGGCGTTGATGGAGCAACTAAATCTCAGTGGAATAACTCCACCCTCATTTTAATGCACAAGGGTACTTGACCCTAGTTAGATGCGACTTGCATGGCTTTCTTGCCACTGATGACCATGCAATTCATACGTTTCTTTTTCAAGTACTTGCATGAACGATAAGCTTGGCGTTTTGAAACACCTAAAATTCGCGCCCTGTGTAAGGTTCGTCCATTAAGCTTTTTAAGAGGGATGATCTTAATTAGCCCATTCTTCAAATGGCTTGGAGCATGATCAACGGCCGTTTGAGCGGCTTCATAGGCTTGTTTATATTGAGCAAAGGCACCGACTTGAACGGTCCAATTAAAGCCTTTAATTGCTTTTATAGGCGCTGTTGATTTTGCTACTTTAGTTTTCTTTATAGATGCTAGTGGCGATGCGCTTGCAACGCCAGTACCCCTGTCTATCGAAGCAAAACCTTTATTCAACAACTTGGTCATGTGACGATTGCGATGCTTGGATGAATTGCCACCAAATACAACGCCTATTAAGCGTTGCTTACTGCGCTTAGCTGATGCAACTAAATTGTATCCAGCAGCCCGAATATAACCAGTTTTAATGCCGTCAACACCTTCGTAACTGGTTAGCAATTTATTATGGTTTTTATAACCGCGGCCTTGGTAGGTAAATTTTTTAATTGAAAAATAACCATAATAGCTTGAGTGAGTGGTTAAAAGGGCGCGGGCTAATTTTGCCATATCACGCGCCGTGCTCATTTGTCCACGGTGTGGTAGGCCGGATGCATTGCGGAACGTTGTTCGTCTCATACCCAAATCACGAGCTTTGGCTGTCATTTTAAGAGCAAAGGCGCGTTCTGATCCAGATAAATTTTCTGCAATAACAACGGCAACATCATTTGCGGATTTCGTTACCAACGACAAAATAGCATTTTTCACAGTGATTGTTTGATTCTTGCGAAGCCCTAAACGGGAAGGGGGCTGCTGGGTAGCACGCCTAGACGTTTTAAATTTAGTCTTCAGTGTGATTTCACCCGCATTTAAAGAATCAAAAACTATATACAATGTCATCATCTTAGTTAACGAGGCTGGGTAATTTCGTGTATCGGCATTCGTTGCGTGCAAAATACGACCTGTATTTACATCAACAACAATAGATGCGTATTTCGCTGTAGCAGACATAGGAGCTAAAAACAGGCCAATGAGTAAGACTAAGGCAAAAACAGACCTAAGTTGAGTTGCCCTATTTCGTTGAAGCGCTAATAAAAAAACGGTCAAGAATCAAGTTCCCTAGTTCGCTATATGTTAATATTCTTGTTTACTAATAGCTTTGTAAACAAGTGTTTTTCAATAAGTCTCGAAAATACTATTATGATTTATATCTTTTTACAAAATGTTGGTGAATATAGGATTAACGAGTTTCATAAAAAAATGCAATTGTTGCGATGCAGCATAACAAGAGATCTCAAACTATTCCATTTTTAACAGTGATTTTAAAATTAAACCAAGTATTTAAAACAATAATAATCCAGAACTTAATGCTGCTTTGCACAATATAATATTGGAAAAGCAACAAATTGAGTGTATTCTTTACTTAAATATTGCGCCGCAACATCAAAAAATTAAATTACATTCCTTAAATTCTTTTTACCCAGCAGATAGTTTTACCTCATGAAGGTAAAACGTAAAAAATACGCGAATCGCACTGTAAATACTTTTAGAACTGGAGAATTACCATGGCTGCAAAAAGAAAAGAACAACACCGCTAATACAACGGAACCAGTTAAAACCGTTATTAACGTTGTTGAAAAAAATTGTAAATTAACAGTCAAGCCAACTGTTGAGAATTTCTAAAAAGTAGATGGAGTAAGCCTGGAACAAGTGGTGTATG
>CALJEW010000038.1 GCA_938074585.1 uncultured Rhodospirillales bacterium
CTAACGGACGAGCAATACATTCAAAGCTATACCGAAGGCTTCGAAGCGATCAAAGAAAACGCCAAGGACTTTGCCCCCGAAGATATGGCAGAGGTGTGTGGCATTGATGCAGAAACCATCCGTTCCGTTGCCAGAACTTATGCAACAGCAGATCGTTCAATCATCTTTTGGGGTATGGGGATTTCCCAAAGTATTCACGGTACAGATAACGCGCGGTGCCTGATTGCACTGAGCATGATCACCGGCCAAGTTGGGCGCCCTGGAACCGGATTGCACCCATTACGTGGTCAAAACAACGTTCAAGGCGCATCGGATGCGGGTTTAATCCCATTTGTGTTCCCCGATTATAAATCGGTCGAAGATGAAGATGTTCGCAACGTTTATGAAGAATTATGGAATGCTGAGTTAGACAACAAAAAAGGTCTGACAGTCGTTGAAATCATGGACGCCGTCCATGATGGCATCATTAAAGGTATCTACATTATGGGTGAAAATCCCGCGATGTCTGATCCCGATGCAAACCATGCCCGCCACGGGTTTGCCAAATTAGAGCATTTAGTTGTTCAGGATATTTTCTTAACCGAAACCGCCTTTTTGGCTGACGTTATTTTGCCCGCATCCGCTTTCCCTGAAAAAGCAGGCACGTTCACCAACACCAACCGCCAAGTACAAATGGCCCGCCCTGCGTTGAATTTATTAGGTGATACCCGCCAAGACGTTTGGATTTTACAAGAACTTGCAAACCGCTTGGGGCTGAACTGGAATTATTCAGGCCCTGCCGATGTTTATGCTGAAATGTCGATTACCATGAAATCGCTATCCAACATTTCATGGGAGCGTTTGGAAAAAGAAGACGCGGTGACATACCCCT
Source organism: uncultured Rhodospirillales bacterium (assembly GCA_938074585.1). Classification (GTDB taxonomy): domain Bacteria; phylum Pseudomonadota; class Alphaproteobacteria; order Rhodospirillales; family Casp-alpha2; genus JABMNT01. The sequence goes on from CALJEW010000038.1 coordinate 872, forward strand.
GTGATACACCCGACCAGCCCGGAAACGCGATCATCTTCACGGATGGATTCCCAACCGCTAACGGCCGTGCCAAAATGGTTCCTGCCAAGCTGACCCAACCGGCAGAATTACCGGATGATGAATACCCCTTGATCCTGACAACAGGACGGATGCTGGAGCATTGGCACACAGGGGCTATGACACGGCGATCTCAAACGCTAGATCAGTTAGAGCCAGAAGCCGTTGTCAGCATGAACTCATACCAAATGGGACAATATGATTTAGGGCCCGGCGATACGGTCCAAGTCTCGACCCGTCGCGGCTCCATTGATATTAAAGTCCGGGCAGATCAAGACGTCCCTGACGGAATGATTTTTATTCCGTTTTGCTTCCAAGAAGCCGCAGCCAACATACTAACCAACCCTCAACTCGACCCCATTGGAAAAATCCCAGAGTTCAAATTCTGTGCAGTTAAGATTGAAAAGAGCGCCGCTGTAGCACGAGCTGCTGAATAGCATTGCGGTGCTATTTCGGCTACCCTTAATCCCCTCCTCCTATTAGCCCATTCTAAATGAATGGTAATGATGGGGGGATGATTTTGGGTAGCGATAATTCTATTTACAAGCCGGTTCTTGATGAGGAAAATTGTTGCTATGTTGCTATGGCGCATGAAAAACGCTTTCTGGCGTTCTAAGTCAACGCCGCCACCAAAGATGCCCGTAATTAATCCGTGCATAATTCCAATTAAAAACGCGATATGGTCTTTTGGTTCTTCACCAAGTTTTGACGGCTCAATCCCGAGCTCTGTCAAATTTTTACGCAAATCCAAAGGCGGATTTTGTAAATAAAGCAAGTTAGGTAATAAGACGAATAAGGATGCAGATCGCCCTCTGATCCCATTCCGTAAAACAAAAGGTAGTGTTCTTTTTCTGCAAAGCCCCTTACTACCCCTGGCCTACTTTATCGGACGTTTGGGTCGTCACATCGATCAAAGTATCGACGATGTTCTAATCAAGATCATATTCATTCAACCCATCGCGAAAACCCAAAATAGGATGAGATTGATAAAGAACTCTTAGCGCTTTACGCCGAATGAACTCAGGCACTTTAACAGACATAAAAGGTGCAAAATCAGAATCAACTGATAATGTATCCATAGCCGGCAACGCCGCAACGGTTTCAACTTCTTCCAGTGTCAATTCCCGCTCTAGCTCATCGTCGTCTTCTGTAATCGCTTGAACGGAGGGTAAGTCGCCTTCGGGTTCGTGGGCAATTTCACCATTTAACATGGCCAGCGCTTTTTTTGGCGGTGCTTCAAAATCAGTTTCTGCATCATCATACCCAGAAAGCGGTTCCATTACAGGTTCAGCAGGGTGAACATACGGTTTTTCAGGGAAGCCTTCGGTAATCGGCAGTTCGTCATAATCTTGAGCGGCCAAATCTACAGAGGTGCGTTCGGATTTGCGTTTAAAGGCGACAGCTTCTTCGGCATTCAGGTCCTCTACCGCTGATGCCCCCCCCTTGCTTTTAAGTTCAGACCAACGCGAAAATCGTCCTTTTTTAAGAGCCAATATACCCCCGATCCACTTTATTATAAATTTTACGGCGCTCAACAATAATCCCAGCGGTTAACTGCTCCGGCGCACTCATGCGTTTTCATTTTATGTTTTAGATGCCAATAGCTGCTTAGCTTCGTCCAGATTATCCGGTTTGTTTATATTGAAAAAAGGATCTATCCCTTCCCCTTCGAAGGGGACATGATCAATTTTATATCGCGATGTCCACAAATCAATTTTACGCATTCCCTCGTCAATCATCGCCGCCCGAAGCGCGTCTTTTAACCGAATAGGCCAAATAGCAAAGGGCGGGTGCGTTCTGTCTTTCGACATGGCACACGCCATATCTGCACCGTTGGCTTCAATCGAATTCAACAGCTCAGCAACCAAGTTTTTTGGAACGAACGGTGCATCAGTTGCAAAAGTTGCGACCCACTCACAACTCGGCGCATTAACACTTGCCCATTCCAACCCGGTCAAAATCCCAGCCAATGGCCCCGCATATCCATCGATCACATCACCAACCACCGGCAACCCATATTCAGCAAACCGACCCGCATCACCGTTGGCGTTTAAAATCAAGGTATCGACCTGTGGAGCGATGCGCTCAATCACATGGCGCAAGATTGATTTACCGCCCAATTGCAGCAAATTTTTATCGCCGCCGCCCATGCGCCGGGACAATCCACCAGCTAACAGAATTCCAACAATGGGGAAGGATATGGTCATTCGTCGCCCTCTTTCCATCGAGAACGCTTAGGCTCGTCCAACAAGGTGCTCAAATCGACATCAAATTGAATCCGATCTTCACCAGCCAACGCAACAAAGCGCTTTCCTTTTGCCCGACCAATCAGCGTCAGCCCAACTTGCCGGGCCAAATCAACACCCCAAGCCGTAAAGCCAGAGCGCGAGACCAGAATGGGGATTCCCATTTGGACCGCCTTGATAACCATTTCATATGTCAGCCGCCCTGTGGTATAAAATATTTTATCTGCCCCGGTAATTTTATGGCGATACATATACCCCGCAATTTTATCTACCGCATTATGCCGACCGACATCTTCCATATAGAGCAAAGGTTTATTTTTTTCATACAGAGCACAACCATGTATCGCTCCGGCCTCTAGATACAAGCTTGGGACCGTATTTATTTGTTTGGTCAGCGCGTATAACCACGATGCTTTAATAATCGTGCCTTTAGGTAAAACCGCATCAACAAACTTTTCCATCACGTCTCCAAACACCGTGCCTTGGGCACATCCCGATGTCAGCGTTTTTTTCTTTAGCTTATTTTCAAAATTAGTTTCGGTTGCCGTGCGAACAACAACAGTTTCGATGTCTTCTTCGTATTCAACACCCAACACTTCTTCGTCCATGCTCAGCATATTCTGGTTCAATAAATATCCCAATGCGAGGTATTCAGGGTAATCCCCAATGGTCATCATGGTCACGATTTCACGACCATTCAAATAAAGCGTTAAAGGGCGTTCAACTGTTACAGACGTTTCAATCCGGCTGCCATCATGGGCGATCCCTACAACACGTTCTGTCAGACGTGGATCAGAGGGGTTAGGAGACACCAAAAAATCATTCGTAAGCTTCATGCAGATATGTATCCATATTTCAATGCCCGTGCACTTTGCATATAAGTACTAAACTATGACGAGCCAATACCAACCATGCAAAGACGCGTAAATTCAAAATAATATGAAAAGCGAATTGCTTTTCCCCCAGTGGCTATGGTTGAAGTACACGATACCAAGACTGTTAAAGGACCGGACACCAATAATATGAATGATTTTAGCGAGTCAATCAACGCCGCGCTCAACCTTTTGATAAGCTTCGATTCCGATTTAATGGAAATCGTAGGGTTGTCGCTGCATGTCAGCTTAGCAGCAATCTTCATTGCATCGATTATTGGGCTACCGTTGGGTGCAGCCATCGCTTTGTTCCGTTTTCCGGGTCGCCGGTTCTTTGCTGTGATTTTAAATGCCTTAATGGGGCTTCCGCCTGTCGTTGTTGGCTTGATTGTTTATTTAAGCTTAAGCCGTTCAGGCCCGTTCGGTGTGTTTGGTTTATTGTATTCACCAACGGCCATGATCATCGCACAAGTCGTTCTGGTAACCCCCATCATTGCCGCACTAACCCGGCAAGTAATCGAAGATTTATGGTTGGAATATAAAGATCAATTGTTGTCTTTAGGCGCTAACCCAGTCAGTGCCTTGCCCACCTTATTATGGGACGGCCGGTTTTCACTGGTAACTGCAATCTTAGCCGGATTCGGGCGGGCCAGCGCTGAAGTCGGAGCGGTTATGATTGTCGGCGGCAACATAGATCATATGACTCGCGTTATGACAACGGCGATTGCCTTAGAAGTATCGAAAGGTGATTTAGCCTTGGCCTTAGGGCTTGGGATCATTTTGCTGAGTTTATCGCTTGGTGTGAACGGGGCAGTCTATGCCGTTAAAGAAGCAGCCATAAGGCGACACGCATGACATACCCAACACCCATATTGCCTTTAAAGTTAGAAGACATTTCTTTTGAAGCCGGCGGAAAGCGCTTAATCAAGGATTTAAACTGTACGTTTGATTCGGAACCTCGGTCCGTGATTATTGGACCCAATGGGGCTGGTAAAAGTTTATTCCTCAAAATCTGCCATGGTTTAATTTCACCCCATACGGGCCACGTTCGATGGAACGACGCGAATGAAAAATCAGTGCGCTTAAACCAAGCGATGATGCTTCAACGCCCGGTCATGCTGCGGCGCTCAGTTAGTGCCAATATTCACTACCCCCTAAAGCTTCGGAAAATACCAAAATCAGAACGCAACACGCTTGTTGAAGATGCCTTAACGCAAGCCGGCATTGCCCGACTCCGCGATCATCCCGCGCGGGTTTTGTCTATTGGTGAACAGCAAAAGCTCGCCCTAGCGCGGGTATGGGCTTTAAAGCCACAAGTCCTTTTTTTAGATGAGCCAACCGCTAGTCTAGACCCGGCCGCAACCCACGCGGTTGAAGAAATTATACGGGCGATCCATGCGCAAGGCACCAAAATCATAATGACTACGCACGATTTGGCACAAGCAAAACGAATTGCTGATGAAATTTTATTTATGTTTCGAGGGCGCTTACTTGAACGCAATCCAGCCGCCTCATTTTTCGAAAAACCGGAAAACGATTTAGCCCAAGCCTTTGTCAAAGGCGAGTTATTGTGGTGGCGTTTAGGAAAGACCAATCGAAGGAATACAGACAAACAAACAAACACCTAGATTGACCCATAGAACAATTTCTATTGCCCCCATGGATCAAACCGGGTGAAATCATACTGATTGATACTCACATATTACATGCTTTAACGTATTAACCGGTTTGCGTGATG
>CALJEW010000039.1 GCA_938074585.1 uncultured Rhodospirillales bacterium
GCGGCCTTTCATAACTTTTGGACCTAGGTCCTAATGATTGGATGAGCTTAGAAGCCCATACCACCCATTCCGCCCATTCCACCCATGTCAGGTGCAGGCATTCCGCCGCCGGCAGCGCCAGCTTTTTCTGGAACATCAGCAACCATAGCTTCGGTTGTGATCAACAATCCAGCTACAGATGCAGCGTCTTGAAGAGCCGTACGAACAACCTTAGTTGGATCAATGATGCCTTCTTTGATCATATCAACATATTTACCAGTTTGTGCGTTGAAGCCATAACCTTTGACTTTACTTTCAAGAACTTGGTTCGCAATAACTGCACCATCTTCGCCCGCATTTTCAGCGATTTGACGGATAGGAGATTGCAATGAACGACGAATGATATCAACGCCTACGCGCTGGTCGTCGTTTTCAGGCTCAAGTTTAGAAAGAGCTTTGATTGAAGTTAGAAGAGCGGTTCCACCACCGGGGACAACGCCCTCCTCAACAGCAGCACGGGTTGCGTGCAATGCATCATCAACGCGATCTTTGCGCTCTTTAACTTCCATTTCAGAAGCACCACCAACACTAATAACAGCAACACCACCGGCAAGCTTAGCAAGACGCTCTTGCAGCTTTTCGCGGTCGTAGTCGGAAGATGTTTCTTCAACTTGCTGACGGATCTGAGAACAACGGCCCGTGATCTCTTTTTTCTTTCCAGAACCTTCGACAACCGTCGTCTCTTCTTTAGAGACTGTTAGTTTTTTGCAAGAACCAAGCATGTCCATAGTAACATTTTCGAGCTTGATGCCAATATCCTCGGATATCACTTGGCCGTTCGTTAGAACTGCGATGTCTTCAAGCATTGCTTTACGACGATCACCAAAACCAGGAGCTTTAACAGCACAAACCTTCATGCCGCCACGAAGCTTGTTCACAACCAAAGTTGCTAGAGCTTCGCCTTCAATGTCTTCTGCAATGATCAGCAAAGGACGGGAAGACTTAACAATTTCTTCAAGGATTGGAAGTAATGGCTGAAGGCTGGAAAGTTTCGTTTCGTGGATGAGAATGAAAGGATTTTCCATTTCGCAAGTCATCTTGTCAGCATTTGTGACGAAGTATGGAGATGTGTAACCGCGATCGAACTGCATGCCTTCAACAACATCCAACTCAGTGGTCAAACCTTTAGCTTCTTCAACAGTGATAACACCTTCGTTACCAACTTTTTCCATTGCTTTCGCAATCATGTCGCCAATTTCGCTGTCGCCGTTTGCTGAAATTGTTCCAACTTGCGCAATCTCTGCGCTTGTTGAAACTTTCTTTGATGCTTTGTGCAAGCTTGTAATAACGTTCGTTACTGCCAAATCGATGCCGCGCTTCAAATCCATTGGGTTCATGCCAGCAGCAACGGCCTTAGAGCCTTCGCGTACAATAGCTTGTGCCAACACAGTTGCAGTTGTTGTTCCATCGCCTGCTTCGTCAGCAGTGCGTGAAGCAACTTCTTTAACCATCTGTGCGCCCATGTTTTCGAACTTGTCAGCAAGTTCGATGTCTTTAGCAACCGTTACACCGTCTTTGGTGATGCGCGGTGCGCCAAAAGATTTATCAAGAACAACGTTACGGCCTTTAGGGCCCAAAGTTACTTTGACCGCGTTGGCCAAAATATCAACGCCAGCGAGCATACGCGCACGGGCATCGGTGGAAAATTTAACTTCTTTTGCAGCCATAATTACGACTTCCCTTACTTTTCAATAATGCCAAGAATATCGGATTCTTTCATGATTAACAGATCTTCACCGTCAACCTTGATTTCCGTACCCGACCATTTGCCAAACAGGACTTTATCGCCCTTTTTAACGTCTAATGGAGTTACTTTGCCATCTTCAGCTTTAGCGCCGCTACCAGCTGCGATAATTTTGCCTTCCATTGGCTTCTCTTGGACTGAATCAGGCAAAATGATGCCGCCAGCAGTTTTCTCTTCTGCATTTACGCGTTTTACTAAAACACGGTCATGAAGTGGTCTGAATTTCATTTGTCGTTCTCCGTGAACTTATTGAAATATTGAATACATTTAGGAATTGTTAGCACTCTCCCTAGGTGAGTGCCAGCGATATAGTCTTAAACACCCGAACTGTCAAGAGGTGGGAGGGGGCGGTCTCAAGCCTTTTGTTGTTTTATAGCGAAAAATATAGAAATTTACGCAGTTAGTTCCGATTTTCAATCCCTGGGTTTTGCGCAACGGTTTTTGCATCCCATATGACCATAAATTTCTGACGCAGGGGATACACGGCCAATGGTGTAGCCTGGGTTGGAACTTTTCGATAAAAGGCAACGATATGCCCTGTTGGGTGGTCTCTTAAAAAATTTGGAAGTTGATTGTTGCGCTGCCCAACTGTTGTTAGCGGTTTTGTTAAACGCCCTAAAAATTGGAACTGTCCATGATTTTTACCCAAAATAGCAAGCGGAATACCCGCATCTTCCCAAGCCTTTAATTGCATTGATATGGGCCGCATATCATAGCGCGACCACAATACAGGGGCGAGGGCTATGTGCAAAGAAACTACAAATCCCACAGGTAAAAAGGTCATTCTTAAGCTGGAGCCAACCCAATCTGAACGATTAGAGAGCAACGCAAAAATAGAAATAACAAGAAGCAAAAGCCCGCCAAGACCGTCAACATCGCCGCTCCAAACAGGCATCTTTATGGGGATCACACCTGTTGGTAAAAGCAAGAGCAGGATCGCCAATAGCATAAACACCAAAACCGGTATCACTATGAACAGGCGTGAAGGCTTTAACTGCTCTTTAAACTGCGATAAGCAGCGCGCAGCAACCAGAGCAAGTGCTGGAAATTCAGGTAGTAAATAATGGAGCTGTTTACCGCTTATCAGTGAGAACGCAATAAAGGCGGTTCCAAACCATATAAAACAAAACAGCTGACTGCCATCGCGCCAAAAGCTTTTCCCGTTTGCTCGTAAAGCCTTCCACAAAGGGGGCCAAATGCACCAGGGCAAAATAAGAACGGGCAATAGGACCGTATACCACCAAAAAGGCTGCTGATGAGCAAACGATTTGACCATCCGACCGGCCGCTTGGCCCCAAAAAATCGCGTGCTGATAAACATCCCCGCCAGCAATCCCAGCAGGGACCGCCCACGCAAAAGCCACACTAACCCCAATAGCAATGGAAAACAGTAGCATTCCGTACCAATGAAGCGCTTTAAAAGGTGGGTGCTGATCCAACCCAGCCATCCGCTTCGCCCAAAGCGGCGCGGTTAAGCCGACAGGCAATATGTGTAGCAAGATGGCGGGGCCTTTGGCCAAAACACCCAAACCAATAGCAAGTACTAACCAAACAATGCCTATATGTTGACGCTGAACGTAGGCTTTGATGATGCCTAACAAACCAAGCAAACAGAAGAATGCCATCATCATATCGAACATGGTCAGCGTTACGAACAATGTCCAAAACAAACACCCCGTCAGCAAAAGTAGAGATAAGTCTTGAGCCTTTTTATCATCAGGCCAAAGCGCATGGCTTAACGACCTAGTTAAAAACAAACAGCCAAGACCAAACAACGGGGCCACCAACCTTGGCCACCATTCGTTAACGCCAAAAACGCTCCAACCCGCATGCATCAACCAAAATAGGAGCGGCGGTTTATGGCTATAGGGTTCGCCATTTAAATAAGGAACAAGAAAATCACTTCGCAACCACATTTCCCAGGCAACGGCCAAGTAACGCGTTTCATCAACCGGCAAATGCGGCCGGGTCATAAGGGCTGTCGCCATTAATAAGACCCAGATCGCTGATGTGATGTAGATCGCTGAAATACGCGACGGCATGGTCAATCTCCACCGCCGATTTGGCGTTCCATTTGTTCGCCAATGGTCTTTCCGTGGCGATACTTACGATATAGATATACGCCCAAAACGCCAGATATGACAAAACCGACAACGCCCAATGCCAGCATCAGTTTATCGTCAACGCTAACGCCTGTTCCCAACAACGCAAAAACAGCCGTTTGCGGAATGTAACCAAAGGCAGAACCCGTAATAAAAGCAAACGCCGATACGCTAGAGACACCTGCCGCTAAGTTGGTGATTAAATTACTGCCAATCGGCAAAAACCGGAGCAGCAATGTCATTGTAAAAGGATTATCGTGCAAAAAAGTATCAACTCGTTTTATGCGCCGCTCGTAGCGTGATTTAACAAATTCACGCCCCAACCATCGGGAAAAATAAAAGCTCATCAGGCACCCAAGTAACGTTGCCGCCAAACCAAGCAAAGTTCCTTCAACAAATCCAAAGGCATACCCAGCCAGAAACGACACTCCTTGGCGCGGCAATCCGATGGCGGTTATTGCGCCGCCTAAAAGAACAAACAACAGCTCGCCTTGAACGCCACTATTTCGGATATCAGAATCAATCCAAGCTTCATTAAACCCAGCGTCGATTTGGAGGAACTTGATTAAAAACCCAATGGCAACCAACGATACAAGAACCATGAACCCTTTTATAAGAGGGCCTAAATTCATATATCAGGCCTTTTTAAGTGCTCAACAACAGGGCTCACCGGACGGCGGATCAACCACATAACACCCCGAATATCGATAATCCCAACCCACAACCGGTTCCAAACCCCATATTTAGATGCGCCGCGTTCTCTGACGCGGTGGTTTACCTCAACCGAAAACACTTGGCCACCGCCCCGGATCATCAAAGCCGGCAAAAAACGGTGCATATGATTAAACTGAGGCATTCGCATAAAGGCTTCGCGTGAAAATATTTTTAAACCACATCCCGTATCGGGCGTCCGGTCTTTTAACATTGAAGAACGGATTGAATTGGCAACCTTCGATGATAACCGACGGATAAAAGTATCTCGCCGCTTTGCTCGCCACCCAGCGACCATCGTCTGCTCGATGTTTTCTGACGCTCGAATACGGATTAATAAGGCGGGGATATCGGCTGGATCATTTTGCCCATCCCCATCTAATGTGGCAATTAAACGGGCTTTCGCATTGCGCACACCGGTGAGAATTGCAGAACTTTGCCCGCAACACACTTTATGACCAAAGGCTCGAAGCTCTGGGTATGCCTTCGTTAATTCAACCAAGCGGGCAGGAGTGCCATCTGTACTGCCATCATCGACGTAAATAATTTCAAATGTTTCACGACCACGCAAAGCCGCTGCAATCTCTGAAATCAATGGCTCGACATTCTCAACTTCGTTCATTACCGGCACAACCACGGACAAGGCCAAAGAAGAGGGCAGGGCCTGGTCTTTTTGTTCGTCGGATACTGTGTTTATTAATGTACTCATAGGAGTATAGGACTATGCCAATTTTTGATGAATAATTCATTTATAGGGGCTTTTACACGCTCAATCCGTTCGATCAAAGCTCTTTCCGTATTGAGCACAAAGATCATAGGGGTCGCAACCGATCCAAGCGCAACCGATGACGGGAGTCTGTCAATCGGCGGCGGGCAAAATAGACGGCTGAGAACAAGCCCAATCCGGTCCCGCCAGCAATTAAAAAGATGATTAAAATTTGGTACTTCACTGCTTCAAACGGATCGACTCCAGCCAGAATTTGCCCGGTCATCATGCCCGGTAAGGCGACCAATCCAGCAGCCGACATACCGTTAATGGTTGGGATGAGCCCTGCCCGCAATGCGGCTTTGACCAATTCACGCGTCGCTTCATTTATATCTGCTCCCAACGCCAATCGGGCTTCAATCGATTGCCGCCCCTGCACAGCGCCTGTTACCATGCGGTCCATGCCTATGCTTACGCCGTTCATTGTATTTCCCAAAATCATGCCCATAATCGGGATTGCATAGCGTGGATCATACCAAGGGTCAGGCGATATTTGTGTGGTTAATGCAAATACAGTAACCACAGTCCCCGCTGCCATCATGCTGGCGGTGCCCATCCCGTAGGACCACCAACCTTTAAATTTACGATCTTGGCGGGCCATAGCTTCACGACCTGCAAACAACACCATAAAAATAATGGCAAAGGCCGTCAGGGCTGGTGATGCAACAGAAAACAACGCCTTTAAAACAACGCCAACCAAGCTCAATTGAACAACCATTCGTGCTGATGCGATCAAAAGCCGCTTTGCTATACCAAGCTGCAATGCAATGGAAAGCCCAGCATTAACAGCAACCAACAGCGCCGCAATTGCGATATCGGAATAACTTAATGTCAGAAAACTCATGACTTAGGCCTTTCACGCGGCGCTAAGCGCCCGCCATCCATCAAATAAAAATCATCGCCTAGCCTGACCCCTTGAGCTTCATTATGGGTCACCATAGCAATGACTTTACCCTGCTCCATAAAAGCCTGAAGTGCGGTTTCAATTTCTAAGGTGGATTTAGGGTCCAACGCCGATGTTGGCTCGTCCAGAAGTAAAACATCGGGGTCGATCAACAAAGCCCGCGCCAGCCCTAATCTCTGACGCTCTCCGGCTGATAAACGACTGATAGATTGTTCGAAAATTGAGGTACTTAAGCCAAAGATTAGGCCTTTTTCTTTTGCAGCGGTTAAATCGTCAAAATGATCCTTTGCATATTCTGTCCACCATGCAGCTTCTGCCGCCACATAGCACAGTTTTTTGCGCCACATTTGTGCCGTCATTTGATTTCGGTTTTTGGCATTTAAAGTCACATGCCCCTGATTTGGGTCTAAATCGGCAATAGCGCGCAGCAACAATGTTTTTCCAGCCCCAGAAGCGCCTGAAATCACCGCACATCGCCCCGCCGCAACATGCAAATCGACATCCATCAAAAGCGGAGCATCGCTCGCTTCAGATTCTTGCCTATTCAAGCCTTGGATAGTTAGCAAATCATTCCTCCTTATGACATAGTGACATCCGAACTTCAGACAATACAAGAGGGTTCCGATGCAAAAACAGCTGCCCCAACACTCAGAAATCGTCACAAACGATTGGGTCGACTATAATGGTCATATGAACGTCGCTTATTATGTATTGATTTTCGATCATGCAACAGATGTTCTCATGAATCATATTAGCCTTGACCAAGAACACAGAAACGCCACCGGCGGTTCGATGTTTGTTGTTGAATCACATATTGTTTACGAGCAAGAAGTCATGGAAGGCATCAATGTTGAAATAGATACTCTTGTTTTAGATGTAGATGACAAGCGCCTACATTTATTTATGACTATGCGCGAAGCAGGCTCTGATGTGACCGCAGCAACTATTGAAATGATGATCCTTCACGTCGATTTAAACACTCGAAAATCAGCCCCTTTCCCTATCCACATTAAGCAGGAACTCTCTGAGCTCAAAGAACAACATGCTTCATCTGCACAGCCTTCGCAGATTGGGCGGAAAATTGGCATCCGGAAAGCTTAAGGTACAAATGGACACCCTCTTTTCCACCGCCTTCGAGCACCTACCGAATCCGACCTTAATTATAGCTGGCGACCGACAAGTTTCTTTTGCAAATAAAGCCGCAATAACTACTTTTGGGGCGATCATCGGAAAAGATTTAGCCCTTACTTTTCGTCACCCCAACATATTAAACGCCGTTGATAAAACTCTTGCTTCCGGCAGCACTGAAACCGGAGAGCTGTCCATTCCAGGACCATTGGCGCAAGTCTTTGAATTGCACACCATTTCTATTTTTGAAACGCCCGCGTCTCAATGCGTATTGTTATTGCTTGAAGATAAAACCAAAGTCGCGCGCTCTGAAGAAATGCGGGTCGATTTTGTTGCCAACGCGTCGCATGAATTACGTTCGCCTTTAAGTGCTATCCTTGGCTTCATTGAAACCCTTCAAGGTCCCGCCAGCGATGATGAGCAAGCCCGCACTCGGTTTTTAGGCATTATGGGGCGCGAAGCTGAACGCATGAACCGGCTGATTGACGATTTACTGCATTTGTCGCGCGTTGAAATGGATGAACATGTGCGCCCTAAAGGGCACGTTGATATCGCAAACACAATCCAAAACGTATTCGATTTATTGGAAACTCGCGCAACATCTAAATCCATGAAATTAAAGCTGGTAGGTTCTGATCAGCCCAGCTCAATTAAAGGTGACGGCGATCAATTAAACCAAGTCTTTCGTAATTTAATTGAAAACGCTGTTCACTATGGCAATCCCGATACAGCCATTGAAGTAACGATTGAACAACGCAACAACCCCCCAAATGAGCTTAAAAATGGGATTTCTGTTCACATAAAAGATTGCAGTAACGGTATTGAAAAACAGCATATCCCGCGCCTAACAGAACGATTTTACCGGATTGATAGTGCCCGCACTCGCCTTGAAAACAACGCCCAAATAAGCACGGGACTTGGGTTAGCCATTGTAAAGCATATCATCAACCGACACCGGGGGCGCTTAAAAATTGAGAGCGAAATTGGGGTTGGTAGTACGTTCAGTATCTTTTTACCAAAAGAATAATCGCCAGCATGACATAAAGTCATAAAACTGAAACAAATTTAACCTATAAGCTCAAAAATATTTTGCGTAGCTTACATAGGAGCAGCCTAAACCGTGTATAAAGAAACCCTAAGCAAAGACCTTGGCAAACTAGTTAGAATAGAGAGCGCTACTACAGAAACAGCACAAAGTTATGTAAAATTTGGCACCTCATTCGTTTTTCTGGCAATTGTGTGGTTTGTCGCCAGCAGCTTCACTTCTGGCTTCGATGATCCAACGTATGTCATCGCCGCTGGTGTCATCGGTGGATACATGGCGCTTAACATTGGTGCCAACGACGTAGCAAACAACGTCGGACCTGCCGTTGGAGCTAAGTCGCTGACCATGATGGGGGCGATTTTAATCGCGATTGTCTGTGAGGCCAGCGGCGCGTTAATTGCCGGCGGTGATGTCGTCACAACCATTTCAAAAGGTATAATTGACGCATCGCAACTCCCCAATTCCAACATCTTTATTCCAACCATGATGTCAGCACTATTGGCTGCAGCACTTTGGATCAACATCGCAACTTGGGTCGGTGCCCCGGTATCGACAACCCACTCTGTTGTTGGCGGTGTCATGGGAGCCGGAATTGCGGCTGCTGGATTTGGTGTGGTCAACTGGCCCGTCATGGGAAAGATAGCCGCTAGCTGGGTCATCTCGCCGGTCATGGGCGGCGTTGTCGCAGCATTATTCCTAGCGTTTGTCAAATCGAAAATTATTTATCAAGAAGATAAGCTTGCCGGTGCGCGACGTTGGGTCCCGATTTTAGTTGCTTTAATGGCCGGAGTATTTTCTGCCTATTTATGCATGAAAGGCTTAAAACGCATTTGGAAGCCAGACCCCCTTATAGTCACAGCGATGGGCGTCGGCATGTTTATTGTCGCATACGCCATCATGCGCCCGATCATTGCGCATAAATCTGAAGGCATGGAAAACCGCAATAAATCAATTCGTGAATTATTCCATATTCCATTAATTTGTGCAGCAGCCCTTTTATCATTCGCCCATGGTGCAAATGATGTAGCAAATGCCGTTGGGCCTTTGGCCGCCATTGTTGACAGCGCGTCGTCTGGTGCTGTCGCAGGAAGTAAAGTTGGCATTCCAACTTGGGTCCTGTTTGTGGGGGCTGTTGGGATCAGCATTGGGTTAATGCTGTTTGGCCCTAAATTGATTAGAACAGTAGGTTCTCAAATTACCCGATTGAACCCAATGCGGGCTTATTGCGTAGCGTTATCTGCAGCCATCACCGTAATTATTGCAACGACTTTGGGTTTGCCGGTTAGCTCTACCCATATTGCAGTCGGTGCGGTCTTTGGGGTTGGTTTGTACCGCGAATGGAAAACATCAGGCCAAACCCACATAAACCATGGCAAGTTTACGAAAGCCAAAAATCCGGCTAAAAAAGCAGAAACCCGTGGGTTGGTTACGCGCGAAAAAGCTATGTATCGGAAGCTGGTTCGCCGCCAACACCTTATGACGATTGCTGCGGCTTGGCTTATCACCGTTCCCTTATCGGCTTTGTTAGCAGGTGGCCTTTTATACCTGATGCAGTTACTCGTTATATAAAGTATATCCAATGATACCAAAGAACATCACAATATCCTTCGATGACGACCTAAAGCGATTAGACAACATTATTGCTGAAATGGGTGGGTTAGCCGAAGTTCAATTGGCTGATGCGATTGATGCTTTATTAAAGCGCGATGCGAACAAAGTCGCTCTGGTCATAGCATCCGATAAACATTTGGATGCGCTTGAGGCTGTAGTTGATGGTTTAGCTGTCCAAATGCTCGCATCACGCCAACCCATCGCCGAAAATTTACGGATTGTAATCACGGCACTAAAAACCGCCAGTATCATCGAGCGCATTGGTGATTATGCAAAAAACATAGCAAAACGAAGCGTTGCGATTTCTCAGTCAACGCCTATTGGTGCAACAAAAACCATTGGGCGCATGGGCGGGCAAGTTCAAAACATGATTAAGAACGTGTTGGACGCTTACATAACCCGTGATGCGTCAAAGGCTGAAAATGTCCGTGCCAGCGACCGCGACGTTGATGCGTTGCACACCAGTTTATTTCGTGAGTTGCTGACTTATATGATGGAAGACCAAAGCCATATAACAGCTTGCACCCATTTATTATTCATTGCCAAAAACATTGAACGAATTGGCGATCATGCAACTAATATTGCTGAAAACGTTCATTTTTTGGTACATGGAAACGCCATAACTGAGGAACGTTCGAAAGAAGATGAATCAAGCTTTGTTGTGGTTGAGCACATGACCCGAGCCGAACTGAAGGAGAGTGAACAATGAAGGCTCATATCCTGATTGTTGAAGACGAGCCTTCTTTAAGCGAGCTGCTTGCCTATAATTTTGACAGCGCCGGGTTCAAAGCATCCATTGTTAGCGAAGGCGATGAAGCTCTGCCGACTATTTTAGATGAGCTGCCCGACCTTATTATTCTGGATTGGATGCTACCTAATTTATCTGGGATCGAGATTTGTCGCCAAATTCGTCAACACCCAGATATCAAAAAAACCCCAATCATTATGCTGACAGCAAAAGGCGACGAAGCCGAGCGCATTCGCGGGCTTGAGACAGGCGCTGATGATTACGTCATCAAACCCTTTTCGCCCAGTGAATTGATAGCCCGTATCAAAGCGGTTTTGCGCCGCACACATCCTGAAAAGTCAGCCGACCTGCTTGAATTCCAAGACATCACCATGAATTTAGCAGAACACCGGGTCAGCCGGGCAGG
>CALJEW010000040.1 GCA_938074585.1 uncultured Rhodospirillales bacterium
GCATGAACCATGAAAGTCAGATCGTAGTTTGCAAAGGCCCGTTTGACCGCAGGCGTATTGCGCCCGGTTAAACTTTTATCGCGGAGCACAATGCGTTCCAAATCAATCAAACGCTTTTTTGATACGCTCAGTTTTGCAAAGCGTTCTTCCGCCGTCATGTCGCTGGTTAATAGCGTTTCGACCATAATGGCCCGTTCGCGTTCCAAGTTTTCAACAGTTCCGGCAAAGGCGGGTGTCATCACTGATGTCATGCCAATCAGAGCGACCAAACCTAAAGCTTTGTTTATGGATTTCATATCAAGTTCCTTCTCTAATTAATGAAATGATTAAGGGCGGATGTTACCGTAGCTGGGCGTTGTTCGGCCATTTCATCGTCTTCTTCGCTGGCTAGTTCTTCTGAAAATGCGGCCGCATCTAGGGCAACAAGTTTTGCCATGTAGCCAACAATTTCACCTTCTTGAACAATCAATTCTAATTCAGATTCCGCATCTGTAACAAGGCGGCGCAAATAATCGGCTTTATCGGTCGGGTCAGCGTCTGCGGCTTGTTGGGATGCCGGATGCGCATTGATTGCTGCCAGCAGAGCATTTGCGGTGGATAGATTTTGGGCATAGGCACTGGCGTATTTAGATTCAGGCGCATCGAAACTTGCAAACAGTTTCATATCCACAGTGTCAGATGATTTTAAAAACCGTGCTTGGGCTTTTTCTTGACTCTGAATCAGTTCAATTATTTCAGGGGACCCGTTTCCTTTTAAGCGTATATGCTTTTCCAATATTTTGGCATAAACGGATTTGCGTTTTTGTAAATGTTGGCGACGTAAATTTTGGTGGTTTTTAACCAGTTGCAAATATCCTTGTTTTTCAGCCAACAACTGGTGTCGTAATTCTAGTTGCAGCTCACCCGTTGCTTGATCTGCGGCTTTGCGTAAATCATCCAAGGTTTGAGTTTTTAAGCCGATTTCTTCTTCCGCATTGGAAATTGCATCAGCCAAGGGTGATTTGGCAAAGTCCCGATCCAATGATTTTTTCAAATGGGATTGTGGTAATTTAACCAAGCGCTCTGTTACCGACGGAGACCAGTTGGCCCCTTGCGCCGAATTTTTTGCAAAGCTTGGCGTAGTGACCAAAGGCATGATTATCAATGCCGTTGATGCGAGCATGAGGATAAGGCGTGGGTTCATCAGTAATCTCCTTGGCCTGATTAAATCAATTGTGTTTCCAGAAACGTGCGCGTTGCATTTCTGAGCGCAAATCTTGTGATAAATTCATCATCGCCATTTTCTGTTTTGGTAAGACGGTTGATTTTCCGGTTAAAACAGTGACCGTATCAACAAAGGAAGCGCCGCTGGGTAAATACAAATCGTACCCAGCATAAGCCTTCTTAAAGGTTTCCAAATTGGCTTGCGCCTTATGAATGTCACCGGCTTTGATGTAGTTTAAAATACCAACGGCATAGGCTTGCATGCGTTCTTCTTGCGCCAGGTTATTGGCTTCAGGGCCTAAATCTGATTCGCATTTCTCAATAATTTTGGCGCTGGTTCTATAGCTAGCGGGTTGCCGATTTTTGTTGGCACCCTCTGCAATTTTATAGGAGTCGTCTATGCAGTCGCGATATTGACGCATGCTTGAAATTTCTTCAAAACGGGCTTGGCGAAAACCAATGCCTTCAGAGCTTCCCCCGGTTGTTGCCGGAATACACCCGGCAAGCGAGATTAGCATGAATGCGGCACCACAAATGGCTGAGCGGCGGATTGTGCGCGATGTAAAATTAATTTTATTCATTTCATATCTCCTCAGTGTCTGTACTAAAAAGAGTTATGTAAGGGTTAGGCGTGTTTTTTAAAAGTGGGTGGATTAACGGTTTAAAGGCGGCGGTGGGCGTTGCCCGAGCTGCTGTCCAATTTCAGGCGAGGTATTGCGAGTTTGATTCCGCTTAGGGACAATGCGAAACCGTTTGAGGGTCAGCGTTATGCCAGACCACCGCATGCGTTTGCGCAATTTATCTAGTTTGCTGCCTTCAGAACGAATTTCATCTAATCGTTGAATGATCTTATCGGAGACTTCAAAGGGTTTGGCTGATGATAAAATCAGGACTTGAAAGATTGCAGGACGTTGAAGGTTATTTGGAATATCAACGGACCAAGAAACGTTTCCCTGGCGTGGGCCTAAATCAAGCACTTTGCTGGGCGCTGATGTGTTGGGGCGACCCGTGATCCACCTTTGATAACGCCCAAAAATATAATTATTATCAGCACTTGAACGGGCCAATATTTCAACCCTGCAGAGGCGACCTTTGCCATCAATTTGTGTGTGGATGACAGATCGCTGTCTTTCAAATAATATGGGATCTGAAACCGTACCTCTGGCTTTTGTTTGTTTACAGGTATCGTTATCTTGGGTACGAATTTCGCTTAATCGAATGCGCACGGGAGCAGCAGTGGAGGCCCGCTTAGGAGTTGCGGAAAACACATCTTTTTCTGGCGTTGGCGAGGGAGCTGGTATGGGTTGTTTTTTTACAGGCGTCTGTGTAATTGATTTTGGCGCTTCTTGTTCGAGAACAGGTTCGGATTTTTCAGTTTGTTTTGGGTCTATAATTTCACGCGCCATTACAAAGGCTTGTTGTGTTAAGGATTTAATTTCTGGGCTATAAGTGACGCCGCCAGCAACCGCACTGGCACCGATTAATAAAACCAACGCACCAACCCCCCAGCGGGATACATTAGGAACTTTTTGTATCGGTTCAACGGTTGGTATTTTGGAGTTTTGATTGGGCAGAGCAATACCAATATGATCCAACACTTGGGCGGTAGTTTGTATGCTTATAATATTAAATAATTCTGGATTGGCGCTTTGGTGGTCTCAGAAGGCTGTGGTCCAATGTTCTGCGTTATCGGTTGGAATGGCAATTGTGACTTTTTGTTTCCGGCTTAGTAATTCTTCTATATCTGATCTGAGGGCCGTTGTTTTTTCTTCATGACCATTAACGGCCAAAACATTTAAATCTCGATCCACTTCCCCAGTTAATATCAGTGTATGATCGCAGGCATCGGATTGTTGGGCCAAGCGGTTTATATGATGCAAGGCATGGGCTGTGAATAAGCCTAATTGCCAGCTATATCCTTCATCTATTTTTTCAGACACATCAACACGGAAGGCCGGATGCCCAAAGTGGCGTTGAATAACACCCGTTGGGTTTCGAACAAAGGCGTCGTAGGCCGGGCTAATGGGTAGCGACATAGCTTTTCCGGCAAGACATACAACGGAGTTTAAATTCGAGTCTTCTTCCGTAATGCGCTGGGCCGTAACCGGGCTGGCGGTAGTCGCGATGATGGTGCGGACCAAGCTCACTTCAAATAAACCTCAGTTTTAATATCCAACAAACCATGGGCCATGGGGCTGTCGCGCTCCAAGAGCAACTGAACACGGCCGTTTTGAGCAGGTGGTAATTCGGCGCGTTCCAAATGATCATTGGTGCCGCAAACAAATATCAGTGTTGGGTTAAACGTAATATCGCCAAGACTTTCAATAATCACATACATATGAGCGTCATTGGCGCGTGAAGGCTTGAACGATATTTTGCAACCATTGGCTTCGCGGCTTTCAATGTCACCGCTGCTGGCAGCGGCAACTTGGGGTAAATAATACCGCGCTGTGTTGCTCAATATTTTTTGAAAATCGGCGCGCGTGGCGGGGTTGGTTTTCAAACAATGCAATAAAGTCGAACTTGCTTGATACATCGAGTCGATGGCATAGGCGTGCATTTCTGATGGCGATGCTTTGGATGACGGTTGGCCAGTGCCTTCAAGAAGGCGATCAGACGTGGATAAGGCATCAAGCGCTGCTTCGACGAATTGGTGTTTGGGCGTTGCGTGGATGTCAGCCATTTGTACCTCCGTAAAGGTTCATAAATTGAGATTGGAACACGGGG
Source organism: uncultured Rhodospirillales bacterium (assembly GCA_938074585.1). Taxonomy (GTDB): domain Bacteria; phylum Pseudomonadota; class Alphaproteobacteria; order Rhodospirillales; family Casp-alpha2; genus JABMNT01. The sequence continues at coordinate 3,931 of CALJEW010000040.1, forward strand.
GTATCAACCGTGATTTGGTGGCCCCAGTCAATAGGGGACGTATGTTGGTTTAGAAATCGGAACAAGTCTTTTTTTAGGATGATTAAAAGGTTTGCGCCGATTGCAAACTGATCAACAATGTCTTCGTGGTTTATTTCTGAAGGGCTGAACCCTTGGCGGGAAATGCCTTTATAGGTGGCGCGGGCATCGGCGGCCAATTGACCCAGCTCGCTTGTTGTGTCATCGGCAATGCGATCAAAAAAACGCCCTAATGCATTATCCGCCCGTAAAGAAATAACGTTGCTATCGCCCCAATCGGGCTCGTCGGGTTCAGGCGCTAAGTCCGAAATATCAAGATCGGCACGTAGCGCTAAGGCGACCAGAGCGGAAGTTGGGTTTCCGGCTTGTGATAAAACATAAAAAGTTGCTAGCAACATTTGTTCTATATGGATTTGCATGTTTTTGTAATCGGCAAACCGGGATTGATAATCCGTATTCGGAAGCTGCTTTATGTGAGAGATTAAATTTGGTGATTTTTTCTGGCGCAGAGCTTGGATCAACTCGGCTTGAGCATCGCCAAAAACGGCATTTCTTAAAATAGATTTAGGCAGCGCCGATGCCACATCATCGCCATGCAGGGCTTCTGATAAAATATCCATTTCTCGTTTATTGACCATCTTAACCCCGGCCTCAACGATGCCCGCTAATTCTTCAAGCGGATGTAAGTGGTCTTCAATTTCAGCTAAGGCCGCTTCCAAATCGCTCGGGTCGACTTCACCGGTCTCGTAATCTGTTCCAATGGAGGCAGCACCGCTCATTTTATATTGCTCGTCCGCATAGCGCAGCACACGAACCAAGTGCGCGGCCATGCGGAACACACTGCGGTAGGTTTTGACATCAACGCTTTGGTCTTCGGTTATTTGGTTGGAATGGGTTGTCCAATACTCAATCAGGGCTTTATCATCGATGGCTGCGGCGGTTAAGTCTTCCCTAGCGCGCTCGACCACAAAGCGCAAAAAAGATTGAGATTTTCGTTGCTCTTGAACGGGGGGCAGATGGTCGCTCAAATAGGTATAGATCCGTTTTGATACGTCATTGGCAACGTTTGAAACTTGTTTTTGTGTCGGTAAATCTTTTGCGAACAAAGGTGCTAACGCCTCATCTAATTCGCCATACCCGATGGAGGTCATGAGAAACTCCATGAGGGCAGAAAGCAGCGGCATGCGCGGAAACGTGACAGAAAAGGGTTTGTCAGCATAGTCGATAGTAATGTCTTTATTGCTGATTTGGACGGCTGGATGGCTGCCTTGATACGCATTGAAATGCGCCCGAAAGATCCCCGTGCGGGCCGCACCCGAGGTGAAAAACAACGCTTCAAAACGGTGGTCGTTTGAGCCACTAAAGACGGCACCCGTAACCAAATGGCACAGCTCGTGAATGGCAGATGCATAGGTTCTGCAAACAATAATGCGGGCCAGTTCCCGGCATGTTTTTTCTGAGTATTTGTGTCCGTCACCGACCGTTGTCTCCTGAATGATTTGCAAGCACGCGGTAAGCTCAGAGCTTTTGCCTTCTTCGAGAAACCGGTTTTCCGGTGATATGATTTCCAACGCGTTGATCCCCATAATATTGCACTCTATTATATGCGGCGCGGTATTTTTGCACCTTGCGCACATAATTTCGCGTTGCTGGGATGACACGTGCATTCGGCAAATCACCAACAGCAGAACCGCCATTATAATAGCTTAATGCCAAATCGACACGCCCCTTATAACGGATAAGTAATCGTTTCATAAAATGCAGCCCTAAGCGAGCGTTAATGCGCGGATTCCAGAGCAATTCTTCGCCTATTCCATATTCCGTTCGGGCTGTTCTGGGCATAATTTGCATCAACCCGCGGGCCCCTTTGTGGCTTCGGGCATACGGGTTGAAGTCTGATTCCGCACGGGCAATGGCCAAGCCTAAAGCAGGGGATACACCTAAACTACGGGCTTCGCGGGCAATTAATTTCATGATTTGTTTGCGGCTTGAAGTGTCGCGGCGGGCTGCTTGTGCGGCTTGCGGGGCCAAAGCCACAGTAGCGATCCCACAGCCCCAAGCCAAGATGTCGCGCCGGGTTGGATTTTTCAAATTGTGTCCCATAATTATCTCCAGTACCTTTTATAGCGATCAAACTGGTGAGCAAAGCGTCGTTGTTGACGTGCGATCCGGCTCAGTTGACGCGGGGGGCGCGGGCGAAACTGCTGAGGGTGCGGTGGACGCCATTCCCGACGTTGGAGCTGAGGTTGCTCGGATTCGTAGATAATGATTTCAATGCGATCGTTTTGACGGCCGCGAACAATTGAGATTTTGGGTTGCTCAACCGATTCTCCTTGTTGTTGCCATTCATCATCACGCGTATCTGTTTGGACGATTTGCTTTTCAGGCTCTTCGTTCCAATTGTCATGACCCGCCAAAACATCGCTGCGGCGGTCTGATAGGGTGTTGGTGGCGGCCAATTGTTCGGCAAATTGACGCTCGATTTTTAGAACGGCGGTCACATAGCGTTTGTTTTTAACCGATTGAGGGCCACGCCGAGCCGACCCGTACGCCAATAGGGCATCTTCCCAGCGACCATCCGTGCGCTTTAAAAGACGACTTAAAATTTTTAGACCAGCCCGTAAGTTTGGCCGTACTTGCCATAATTTTGCCGGGTCCATACCTAAACCAAGTGCTGTATCCGGTAGAACTTGCATCAAGCCCCGGGCCCCGTCTTTACCTTCGTGGTCGGCGCGAAAGTTAGATTCCATTCTAACAACAGCCAAAGCCAAAGAGCTTGGGACCGATGTTTTTTGGGCTTCGTTGATTATGACCGCCCGTATGTTGTCATTATTTAGGGCGTTTGCAGGCGTTGCTATACTTACAAATTGGAGAGCCAAAATGCCCCAGAATATAATCGTAAGATATTGCAAAGGTTTTACTTTTTGTTTCATGTGATCACTCCTTAAAGGGGCTGTTTAGAGAGGCGGTCTAACCATTTGTTATTCAGTGCAGAAACAACTAAGTTGCTGACTTTTACTTGAGCCCGGGCTTCAAGCGCTTGAATCATAGGTAAATCTGGTGGCAGCGCCAAAATGACACGGCCTTCAAATGTTTGAGTGGCAAGGTTCAAAGGTTGTAAGTTCCGGTTCAAAAACTGGCCTTTCCAATAGACAACAAGCGTTGGCATTTTTTTAGCTGATGCAGCGGCTTGATTGGGTTTGGCAGATAAAGCGATCTTCATTTGAGACAACTTGCTTTCCGAATTTATTTTATCGAGCGCGTTTTCTTGTGGTGCTGCCATAGAAACCATGGTTAAAACCATTAAGCTAAAAAACGCCATAGCCAGTGCTAAGGCCACTTCAGTCATTGCATTTTCAGATGCTGTTAATGTCATTGCATGTCACTCCCTTGCTTTCAGGGATAACTATGACAGGATCAGGTTAATTTTCTTGATCAAGATAAATGATTATTCAATTGAACGGACCACATCCCACTTATGTGAGGAAGCAAATATTGCCTTGGTAATTTGCTTGGGCAGATATTGGCTCCTCGACGTTTCAAGTGGATTCCAGTACAGATTTAGGGCGTAATCGCTTACCCTGCTCCTGCAGTAATTTCAGCGGAGAATTTGTATATGGATACAGCTTCAGTTTTGGCACTTGGTCTGGGGGATACTTCTCCGTGGCGACTTGTTGATCAATGTCTTTATACAGGCAAGCAACCACATATTCTTAAGATGTTTCTGGAGACGGATTGCGGGGCTCTGTTTCCATGCCCTGAGTGTGGCAGGTCTTGCAAGGCCCATGATTTCAAGGAGTTCACCTGGAGGCATCTTAACTTCTTCCAGCATCATTGCCTGATCACCGACAAAATCCCGCGCACCAGTTCCGGTGAACAAGGCGTGAAACGGGTGAATGTTCCCTGGGCGCGAGAAGGCAGTAGTTTTACCCTGCTGTTCGAGCAGGCGGCAATGGCGCTGGTTCGTGAAATGCCGGTGCTGGCGGCGGCCCGGATTATCGGTATTACCGACAAACGCCTGTGGAGGGTTGTCGCGTATTATGTGGCGAAGGCCGTGGGCAATCTCGACCTTTCTGGTCTAAATTCCTTGTCCTTAGACGAAACGGTAGCAAAGCGCGGACATAATTACGTAACCGTGTTCATCGATGCCCGTCGACAGAACCGTCCGGTGGTTTTCGCAACTCCAGGCAAGGGCAAGGCAACTGTTCGAGAATTCAAGATGTTTTTAAAGAAACATAACGGCGACCCAGAGCACATTGTCGAGGTGGTTTGCGACATGTCACCCGCTTTTCTTGCCACCATCAGCAAGGAATTTCCCGGGGCAAATGTGACGGTGGACTGGTTCCATGTGGTTCAGTTGTTCAACCGCGCAGTCGATGATGTGCGCAAGGCAGAGTACAAGCGGGTGCGGGTGCGTTTGCCTGCCGCCACCCACTGGGCGGTGCTCAAGGCCGGTGATGGCAAATTGACAGAAAAACAGGCTGCGGCTTTGTTGGAATTGGAAGCCGGTGATTTTGAAAACCACGCGTCTACCAATTCCGCCAGAAGGGCACAATTTTACGCAGTCTAAGTAATCAACTACACGATGTCCACTGGATCAACAAGCGTGCAATTCGTGTAATACCCCGTGTAACGCCTATTCTTAAATTATATCATCAACTTAATCGCATATTGATAAATTTTGAGATCCGCTCGTCTACCTAGTTTGCCAAAGAGGCTCCCTAGAATGAATTAAGATTTTTTAGCACCCGTTATCGGAAACGACAATCACCTATCCGTCTTTTTTATGATTTATTCGAAGCACAGCAAAAAATACCCTAACTTATGGACTCATGCACCAGATTGGCGCGGCTCAAGCGTTGCACACACCGAAATCTTGACTTATGTTGCGTTCAATACTGTACTTAGAATCATTGAGGATACCCGTAATGCAAAAAGTTGAACTGTCCGTGCACGAATTCATGGCCATTATGGGTCAATTGGATGAAGATCGGAATGAAACTGGGCCTGATGCTTCGGGAACGATCTACGACGAATGGCATGCTCAGTGGACATCGCTGGATGACCGGCTTGAAAAATTAGGCCCTATGGACCGCGCAGATATGTTGTTCGACGGCAAAATCACAATCAATGCGATTTCTGAAGATCACTTCCAAGCTTTGATCAATTCTGTAAAATTTCAAATCTCATTTCACAACCACCTAATCGAAACCGAAGACGAAGATGCCGACGAAGATGATTTAGATATTTGGCAAAAGTGCTTGAACCGATTAACTGGTGTCAATTCATCAACCGACTGGAAAAACCAAGAATAGGCTGCTTATTGGTCAATAAGACAGCAATCGCGTCTAAATTAACCGGCATTAGCTTAAGTTATTAAACGTCGATCACCATATTTGATGTGGGAACGGCGGAACAAATCAAAATTTCGTCGTCACTTTCGGGAGCAAACACGTCGTTTTCGCCATAATCAAACGTGCCTTCAATCACCTTTACTAAACACGTATGACAGGTTCCAGATTGACAGCTTGAATCGGCGGCTACGCCTGCATCTTCTGCCAATTCCAACAGGGTTTCGACGTTTAAATTCCAATGCGCCGTTAGTCCTGATTTTTTAAATTCGACTTTAAAGCCGTTCTTATCTTGATCGCTCATTCATATATTCCTATTACGTATTTTCGCCACAAATGGCTTTACATATAGCTTCTGTGACTTCTTTCGTTGTCGCATTGCCACCTAAATCTTTGGACAAAACATCCCCCGCAGCTGTCACATGTTCAATAGCCACCATCAATTTACGAGCGGCACGAGGTTCACCCAAATGCTCAAGCATCATGACAGCTGACCATAGCGAGCCAATCGGGTTTGATATTCCTTGGCCCATAATATCGAAACCAGAGCCGTGGATCGGCTCAAACATAGATGGGAACGTTCTTTCCGGATTCAAGTTTGCTGTGGGCGCAATGCCTAAGCTTCCGGTCAATGCAGCGGCCAAATCGCTCAGCACATCGGCGTGTAAGTTGGTTGCAACAACAGTGTCGATAGATTTCGGATCCAAAACCATGCGTGTCGTCATCGCATCGACCAGCATTTTATCGGTTGTAACATCAGGGTAATCAGCTTTTACACGCTCAAACACATCATCCCACATCACCATGCCGTGGCGCTGGGCATTCGATTTTGTCACCAATGTCAAATGCTTGCGGGGCCGTGAACTGGCTATGTCCATGGCAAAACGCTGAATACGCTCAACTCCGACACGGGTAAATACAGCCACATCCATGCCTACTTCTTCGGGCAAGTCGCGGTGAACACGCCCGCCAGTACCCGCATATTCTCCTTCTGAATTTTCACGAATAATAACCCAATCCAAATCGTACGCCGTCACACCTTTTAAGGGACCTTCAATCCCGGGTAATAAGCGCGCTGGGCGCACATTTGCATATTGATCAAAGGGTTGGCAAATATTGAGCCTTAGCCCCCATAACGTAATGTGGTCTGGAACTTCTGGGTCTCCCGCCGAGCCAAAATAAATAGCATCGACATCTTTAATTTGGTCCCGCCCATCTTCAGGCATCATGATGCCGTGTTTGCGGTAATAATCGGAACCCCAGTCATATTTTTTTACGTGTAACTTGAAGCCACCATCGTGTTTTTCCAACACTTTTAAGACTTCTACGCCGGCATTAATAACTTCAGTACCAATTCCGTCGCCGGGAATTGCTGCAATTGTGTATTCTTTCATGTACCATTACTTTCAAAGTAACTAGAATCAGATTATTCTGGTCGTTAATTTAGTCCGTAGTTCATGGCTGTCAAAAGTTGATTTACAAAATGCGTCAAAAAAAACCAATGGATAAACCATCAAATTCAAGTAAAAGCTTCGTTGGTAACGTTGCTTGGGATGAATTCGTTGCTTGGTGTATTGCCAAAAGCCTAAACCCTTTGCCTGCCCATGCATGGACTTTGGCCGCCTATATTCGCACGCTTGAAGAACATATGAGCCCGCCTAACATCCGGAAACACCTTGCAGATGTTGCAAAGGCCCATGCTGAAAAATCAAAAAAGCGCCCGGAACGCGACCCATTAATCGCGAAAACCATCGAAATTATAGAAAAACGCGCTTTGAAAAAAGCCCTCAAAGCAAAAAAGCTTGACGACGAAGACCTTTCTGATCCAACCACACCAAAAACAAAAAAGAGCAAAACACCTGCAAGAAAAAAAAAGAATGGCCCGAAAGCTAAATCCACAAGTACCCGAAGCATGCGCGCTACCCCTAAGTTGGTGACAAAATCGCAAGTTAAATAGTCAAAAATTTTAATTGCTAGGTGCTAACCGTTAATTTACCCACGAGTTTCCGTGTCATCGGGGCGATTACCAATATAGCAGGGAACGCAACCAGCCAACTTTTAAGCCATGCCATTATCCAAGAGACAACAAAAGCCTCACTAAGCCCAATCGCATTGTATGTCGCTATCCCAGAAACAAGGCACGACATTAAGAGGGATAAAATAAAACTAAACAGAACAGGCGCAAAACGAGCCGGGATCATGGACAGTCCTTCGACGGGCTGAGAGTGGATTCATATAACGAGTTTAGACTATGTAATAAATAAGAGGATATAAGGATGAAACTCTTTTATTAACGCACAAGCATTTCACGCTTCACCCTAACCACATGCTCTGACCCATCAGCCAACGGGCGTCTTATTGACATTTCACCCCGGTATATACCTTCCGGCCAATATAATTTTTTACGTTTTTTGCCCGCATACAAAAGCCTGCGGGCTTTATTTTGTTTAATAACGCTTTCGTGGGAAATGACAACACCACCATCTGGGCTTGTGATTTGCGCATGGACGAGGTCCCCCTTTTTAATTCGGTACGTAAGACCCCATATAACCAAAAAGGGTGCTTGGCGAGATATTACTTTATCTTGATGAAGCCCCGCTAAAACTGCATTTGCGTTGGGCTTAATACCAGAAAACCCCGCACTAAAAATAGCCATCAGCGGCTTGGTTAAATCAGGTATCAGGGCTGCGTCCCAAAGATAATCAGCCCCAAGACCGCAAGGTTTTCCACGGTTTCGGCCCGTAAACGGATCAATAACTTTACCCTGATACCGCACTGTCATATGTATATGCGGGAACACTGTTTTTCCTGAAAACCCCACAAGGCCGAGTTTTTGGCCTTTATCAACGCGTTGCCCCGGCTTTACCGACACACTACCTTTTCGAAAATGGCAATATTGGGTTTGCCATCCATTGTCGTGCTTTATGGAAACCCCGTTCCCACATTCGCGTCCCTTTATATTTTTGAACTTAAATCCTTCGCCCGTATCGCCCGACATTCCGTTCCGAATATTGCGAACAATACCCGCCGCCGCTGCCAAAACCTTGACCCCTTTGCGCAGGGCTTTCAAATCGCGAACAGAAATATCAGTGCCTTTGTGTCCGTTATAGCTTTCATCCTGGCAATTATAATCTTTGACACCTGCACTGGCATCTAAATCGACCAAATTAACCAACCAGCAGTCTTTGCCCACGGTGCAATCAATGGGCAAACCCAATTTTATATCCGATTGAGCCGCATTGGAGCTCATTGGAAACAACAGAGCAAATAAGGAAACTGCTAGGGCTGCCTCTTGCGCGCTCTTTAAGTCAAACATCTTCATGCCAAAGCCTTGTTAAGCATCACCAAGTCCCATATATTGCGCCGCAATAAATGATTTTATGCCAAATATATGAGGCACTTAAGATAAGGATACAAGCGAATGGGCGAGAATGCGAACTCTGTTAAAAATTTAAACGGTTTTTACTTTGAAGATTTAAAAATCGGCACCAGGGGTGAATTTTCGAAAACCATTTCCAAAGCCGATATTCAAACTTTTGCTGATGTGTCTGGCGACAAAAACCCGGTTCATTTAAACCCTGAATATGCCAAATCCACCATTTTTAAAGGCTGCATCGCCCACGGCATTTTGACTGCCAGCTTTGTTTCCACCGTCATTGGCACCCGGATGCCAGGGCCGGGTTGCATTTACGTGGCACAAAACTTGAAGTTCAAAGCCCCCGTTCGGGCTGGCGATACGGTTAAAGCCGTGTGCACAGTGACCGAATTGAACGAAAAGCGGAAATTTGCAGAGATTAAAACTCAGTGTTTTGTCGACGACACATTGGTTGTTGATGGCAACGCCACCATCATGGTTCCAGCGCGGGGGTAAGGGCTGAATTTTTGGACTTGACCCAAGGGCACGCCACTGACACTTTTTTTAAATTATGCGCATTTACCGTCATTATAAAACTTTACCGGCTGAAGCCCGCGGCGCTGCAATTGCGGTGGGCAATTTCGATGGCGTACACAAAGGCCATTGTCAAGTTATCCAAGAAGCCGGCGCGATTGCCAAAGACGCAGGGATTCCGTGGGCCGTACTAA
>CALJEW010000041.1 GCA_938074585.1 uncultured Rhodospirillales bacterium
AGATGCCTATCGTAAGGTCCGCGATGAATTAATGATCCGAATCAAGGCCCGATTCCCAATTACCAGCGCTATAGATACTTAATATGCTTTCGGTGATTCTTTGATCAAAGTAAACGCCCTAACTCATTGATACTGTCTCAAAGTCACGCTCGCGAAAGTAACTATACGCTCCTGTTTTACTTAAGTTTAATTTAAAAAGCCGAGAATCCTGAGAAAAATTCTACTATAGATAAAAAAAACCTTGACCTAGAAGGGGTTAGGCGTGTTTATGTGCTCGCATTAACAAATATGAGGGCCCGATGGCCAAAGAAGAACTATTAGAATTTAGTGGAACAGTAACCGAATTGCTTCCAAACGCTATGTTTCGCGTTATATTGGACAATGATCACGAGATACTTGCCCACACCGCCGGGAAAATGCGCAAGCACCGTATTCGGGTGTTGGCTGGTGATAAAGTGAATGTAGAAATGACGCCCTATGATTTGTCCAAGGGCCGAATTACCTTCCGATTCAAATAATCGACACGGGGCGCGACGTCCATGGCTGACCGTTTAATACTTGCCTCAGCTTCGCCTAGGCGCTATGAATTACTCGCTCAAATTGGCTTGGTGCCTGATCAAGTTCTACCTTCTGATGTTTGTGAAAACCCCCTTAAAGATGAATCGCCACGCCAACTGGCAAGCCGCTTAGCTGATGCCAAAGCATCTCATATATCGGTTGAGTTTCCGGCTGATTTTGTTTTGGCGGCTGATACGGTCGTAGCTTGTGGCCGCCGATCTTTGGCAAAGGCAGAATCCAAAGAACAAGCACAAAAGTATCTTCAATTGCTTTCCGGAAGGTCTCATCGAGTTTACGGTGGCATTTGTTTGGTTGCACCGGGTGGTAAAAAAGTTTCTCGGGTGGTAATGACTGTAGTACACTTTAAGAAGTTAAATAAAACGGAAATACAAAACTATATCAAAACAGGTGAATGGCACGGCAAAGCTGGCGCATATGCTATTCAAGGATTGGCGTCCGTATTTGTAAAGCGGATTAACGGGTCGTACCCAAATGTGGTGGGGCTACCCTTATACGAAACCCAGTCGTTGCTGACGGGGTTGGGTTACTCAAAAGGAAAAAATCAAAATGGCTGCTGAGCGGATATACATTAACCGGGCACCGGGCGAGACTCGTATTGCAATTATAGAAAATGACCGACTTACTGATCTGATTATTTCACGCGACGGTAAAGAAAGCCTTGTTGGAAATATCTATCAAGGCCGTGTCACGGCTGTTTTAGATGGCCTTCAGGCGGCTTTCGTTGAAATTGGCGAGGAACGGGCTGGATTTTTGTCTGTAGCTGATCTACGCCCTTCAGGTGATCAGCAACGCGATGACCGCATTGCTAATTATATCGCCGAAGGTGACGCTATTTTAGTTCAGGTCTTGCGGGATCCAGAAGAAGATAAAGGCGCTAAGTTGACTGGTCGGGTCACATTGACTGGACGCGATATGATTTTTACTCCCGGTAAAAGCGGCATTACTTTGTCACGTAAAATTACCGGTGATGACGAACGTCAGCGCTTAAACGATATCATGGCTAAAGTTATTCAAGAAGGCACAGAAGGCGCGTTTGTTTTGCGAACCGTTGCAGGAGAAGCAGAGTATGAAGATTTAGAAGATGGCGTGAAGCGGATTCTTGAGCGTTGGGGTGAAATTCAAAAACGCCAAGAAAAAGCAACACCACCAGAATGCGTCGAAAAAGAACTATCCCCACCCTTTGCAACCCTCCGTGACTTTGGCGGAACGGACTTAGAAAGCATTATTTGTGACGAAGCCGGTTTGCTTGGCGAATTGAAAAAATTCGCTGGCGACGAAATGCCTGATCTTGAAGAAACTATTACCGCGCCTGAAGAGAAAGGCGCATTGTTTTCAACTTTGGGCGTTGAGGAATTGGTTGATGCGGCGCTAAACCCGATTGTTGTATTGCCAGCTGGTGGCTCAATCATTATCAGTGAAACCCCAGCCTTGACGGCAATCGACGTTAATACAGGCAGCGCATCAAACGGCGGACGTGAACAAACGGCATTGATGACGAATGAAGAAGCTGCCGTTGAAATTGCTCATCAGATTCGCTTGCGGAATTTAAGTGGTCTTTTAGTTGTTGATTTCGTTTCAATGCGCAGGCGTGAAAATCAAGATGCTGTATACCGCAAATTGCGCCGCTCTGTAGGTGACGATCCCTTACGCCCTCATGTTGTTGGCTTTACCAAGCTTGGCTTGTTGGAAATGACCCGCCGACGCAAAGGCCCATCGCTATCTGAAATTATTTCAGGAAATATTGCGATTGCCCGTAAATCACCCGAAACAGTTGGTTTAGAAGCATTGCGTGGCGTTTTGGCTGAAGCTCAAGCTAATCCTGCAGCTGGGTATAAAATCGAAGCCGCCCCTGATGTGATCTCTGTTTTAAAAGGCGCGTTGGCCGATACGGTTAAAGCGATAGAAAAAGAAAACGGCTTTGCTGTTAAATATAAAGTCGAAGCCAATTTTGGCGAAGAATCATTTCAAGTCGTGGAATCTCCAAAAAAGAAATCATGACCGAGACCAAGGGAGATTCAGCGGTTCAGTTATTGGGGCAAAAATGTCCTAATTGTCGGAAACGCGGGACACTCCAGTTTCGCCCCTTTTGCTCAAAACGCTGCGCAGATATGGACTTAGGCCGATGGTTGAATGAAGATTATCGCATTCTTGGCGATGAGAATATTAGTAATAAAGACGGCGTTTTCGACGAAGAATAATAAATCTGATCAAACGCAGTTTCGGGTGCTAGACAGCTCCGAAATTATCTTTTATAAGCAGTTTCGTCGATGATATTAGGGCGTCTTCTGTGGCCTCTTTCTCAAGACGACTTAAATATGTTGCCCGAATAGCTCAGTTGGTAGAGCAACGGATTGAAAATCCGTGTGTCGGTGGTTCAAATCCACCTTCGGGCACCATTTTTTATTATACAATAATGGCTTAGCTGCATTTGCTAGGTCTTTTTTATTGCACATCACGCGGATTTCAAAGAAACATACCTATGTTCAGTTTTGGATGCTCCGGGCTGTTCTGTATTGGGGGATCGTTGGGGGTGTTGGTTTGGCGCTGGTTTTTTCATTGTTCGTCTTTGGCGTAAATATTGTCACCCGAAGGTTTCTTTTAAAAGGTGGAGCACTTGATTAATACTGCCCGCATCAAGATGATGTTTAACACGTATTATATTGGTGATGGATTTGATGATGGTTGAAAAGACATTCCTTACGGCACAAGGCTTACTAGACGATTCTTTTCGTCTAGGCTTACAAATACTGGCAGACGAATTTTATCCTGATTATATCGTTGGTATCTGGAGAGGCGGTACACCAGTTGGTATTGCAGTTCAGGAATTGTTGGAATTTCATGGGTTTCCTTCTGATCACATTTCCATCCGCACATCGTCCTATGATGGCATTGAAAACCAGCGGGATGAAATACGGGTTCATGGTCTTCATTACATTGTTGAAAACGTAAATGCAGATGACTCCCTGCTGATTGTGGACGATGTCTTTGATACGGGTCGAAGCATTCAGGCCGTTATTGACACAATCAACGAATTGTCACGAAGAAACACTCCCCGTACTATTCGAGTTGCAACAGTCTACTACAAACCATACAAGCGAAAAGTCGATTGCGCTCCAGATTATTTCATCCATGAGACCGACCAATGGCTGATCTTTCCCCACGAAATAAATGGACTAACAGAGGAGGAAGTCTTGGTAAGTAAACCGATTGTTCTCGGTTAGTCAAAAACACGGATTACAGAGCGATGATTCCAGCTAAATTACGCTAGCGGCCTCTCTCGTCGTCGTCAATATCAATTGTCGGTTTGCGTACTACATCAGGTGTGCTAGAGGCCCTCAAGTGAGACTCCATCTCGGTTTCCAATGAGGAGGGCAGGTATAGGTGTAGCTGGGAATCTTCTTCACGCGTAACGCCTAATCAGCGATATGAGAGAAGCACTAGGCGAGTGGATGAATTGTAGTACCTAACTGCGTATAATCGGGTAGGTGATTAAATCAGCGGCGCTAAGACGTTTACTTACGAGTTATTCTTTTGTAATTAGTTTAGCTTCGATGAACGTCAATTAGGCACGTACTTTCTCTGCAGCAAGATATATGTGGTCAGTACAACCGGCCCCTTTTCCTCGGAATAATGGCCGTCAGATATCACCCACTTGATCGGTTAAATTGGAGTTACATTCAGAGATAGATTGTCATATCGACGCGGTCTCGGTTGGAGTGTCTTCGAACAATGACTATTCGAGATAAGCAGGATCTAGATAAGTCTGTGCTTACCAAGAAAAGTACGTCACTGGTCTTATGCTATCAAACTTTGAAGAAGCCAAAGTCTATTACCCTAGTGACTAGAAAGACCTTAGAAAGGTGAAGAAGAAGCCCAAATCGAGCTCAAGACCCCACCAAGACGCCGCCATTCAGGAAATTGTTAACGGCTCCACATAAGCTTGCCTCGGTCAGTTAATCATGGCCTGTGGAACAGGTAGGATGTTCATGACGCTCTGGATCAAGGAGAAGATAAAATCTAAAAACACCTTGGTTCTGCTACCTTCATTAAATCTCCTAGCACAAATAGTCAGTGATTAGTCGTTTGCCTCAAAGTCGAAGATAGACGTTTTGTATTTTTGTACCAATAAGTCAGTCGGCAAGAAGAAAGATGACGAGGCTATGCAGACGCTATCGGAAATGCCATTTCCGGTTCACTCTGACATAACTGAGATCAGAAAGTTTAATAAGAGTGCTGGTGATAAGGTCATTTTCTCCACTTACCAATCATCTGATCTGATCCATGAGTCCCAAAAGGGGCGCGGAATAACTGTTTTTGATCTAGCCGTAGCCAACGAAGCACACCTATGTGCCATAAGTGGAAAGCCCAACAGCCCATTTGCAACGATACCTGATGGGAAGAGGATCAAAGCTACAAAGCAATTATTAGCAACGGCAATCCCACGCACCTACACCACTCAAGCTAAGAATGCGTAAGAAGAACGCGGCGTTGAAGTCGTGGGAATGGATGATGAGGAAGCCTTTGGAAAGCCATTTTACAGCCTGACATTTGAAGAAGTAATCTAGAGTGATCCT